>NZ_JAAKDE010000022.1 GCF_013664685.1 Capillibacterium thermochitinicola | reverse complement strand
GCCATGCGAACTGGTTTGGCCGGAGCACCCGTGTTGTTTTTGGCAAATAACGCGGCATACTTGTCTTCAATGACGTCCCATGGAATAAGCTTTGATAACTTTACCCAGCGGTTTTCCGGGTCAAGTTGTCCTCCAAAAGGTAGATAAAAGTTTTCCAAGGGAAGTTGTCGCTCTGTTTTCAGGTACATACCAGTCACTCCAAATGCAAGGATTTTATAGAATATTTCTCGTTTTCCTTGCACTTCCCTTGTCTTAAAATGGGTTATTTATCAGATTTTATAAGGGTTTGGGACTTTTTCAGGAAACCCTAGATTAATCACCTCTAGGGTAGCAAAATTTCCGTATTTTTTATATTCTATCGATAAAGATTATTTCTAAACTTTTTTCATATAAAATTGTCCTATTTATTTGTTATTTTTATCCTTGTAATAAAATTAAATAAATTAAACAATATACTTCTGTTAAGATACAAAGTGGCAAGACCAATTATTATGATAGAAAATATCTGGCCATATATATTCATGGTATAGTAAATATAAACTGAAGTTACTAATAAAATTAAACTCGGGATAATCGCAATAAAACTTACTTGTAAATTGATAATATTATTAACCGATCTGATCCTTACTAGATAAAGGATTATAAATGATACCATATTGGAAATCACAACACCCCATATTGATAGTACGGGTATCAATATTAACGATAAAATGAGATTACTTATTGCAGCTATAATGGTCGTAGTAAGGGCTTGCCTGGTTTTCATTGATGCAGTATATATAGTTCCTAAAAATGTAGCCAGAGAATTAAACGAACTACCCATCAATAATAAAGGCACAAATTTCCATGCACTTATAAAATCTCCTGTTATCGTTAAAATATTGTAGATCTTAATAACCGGTAATAAAAACGCAGTAACAGAAATTGTAAAAACTGTAAATATAGTAAGTCCTGAACTAAAATATTCGTCTCTATCATCAGAATTATACTCTTGTATCACATTCTCAGTCCATGCTTTTAAAAATATTGCATTTACAATCGCAATTATATTTGGAAATTTATTAGCAACCGCAAGTACACCATTATCTGCAACTCCGTGGTAATAAACAAGTATATACTTCCCCAATAATCCTATTACCCACCAGGCAATCTGATTTGGTATTAATGGTATACCAAATTTTAGTTGTCTACTTATTTCTATCCTGGATAATCTTCTTACATCAATATAATTCCATATCCTGGTTCTAAATACCATGAAAATTGTTATAACAGAAGACCCAGCGATAGAAGAAATTAATAATGCTTCCCCACCCATTCCTACTTTCACAATTAAAAATATGTTTGATGTAGCATGTACAATTGTAGATATTACACCAGTAACTGCATATTCAATAGTTCTTTGTAGCCCTCTTAATACCTGTTGTAAAAAAATACCCATGTAAGTAACTATAAAATAGGCTAAAAACAGACCACCATATTTAAAATTAGTTTTATATAGAAATGGTAGATACAAAATTACAAAAATAAAGACTCCTGCTGCAAATATACCCAATGAATTCGTAATGGTTTTCTTCCTATCCTCATCATTATTATCTGTCATTAAAAACCTGAATACCGATTCAGTTACTTGCATTGTAAAGATAGGCGCTATTAAAGGTAATGTACTCATTAGTATGTCGACAGTTCCATAGTCTGCACTTGTTAAATATGCTGTATAAAGTGGAAGAAGAACAAATCCTAAGAGTTTCGAGGCAAAATTACCAATAAAATATATAATGGTTGTCTTAATTACCCTATCACTTCGATTCATTTTTACCTCTACCCTTTTTGATTATGGATCGAATTACACTATAAGACTTATATATTTTATTATATAATTCAAATCCACTACAGTAATAACCCGCAATTTCGGCCAGGGATTTTTTTTCATCTTTTAGATCTTCTAGTAGGTCATCATAAAAAACTGATTTAATTGGGTTCTGGGGATATTGTACTGTCCAGTATTCTATACATTCATTTTTATCTAACTTAATCCTGTTATCTGTTTTCAATTTATCGAGCAGATTTTCACCAGCCTCAGTCATGGCTATAACCATTGATACCCCCTCTTTATCATCTAAGTACCTTGGTCCCCAATAATCCCCAATTCTTATATCCGCTGAAGAACTTGTTCTAAATCTACATTCATAACAGGATTCCATATTAACAAGTCTTAACAGAAAAAATCTATAAAATAAATCTTTATTCTCATTCCTAACGTAGGACTTATTTTTACCCTCAATTTTAATAAATTTATCTCTCCAACCTTTAGACTTATCCCTGAATTTTACATCAGGTGTTTTACCATATCTATATCGTTTAGAACCTTCTTTTAAATACTTATTCCAAAGATTTTGGCTTGGGACTCCGTGGCAGATTAAATCTACTAAAAAATAGTCCTTTCTTTTATTTCGGGATTTCAATAAAAGGTCAATGCCGGCAATTTGACATGGTGTCCCAAAAATAACAGCCTTTTGGGTATTGTTATAAACTTCATTAAATGCTTCCTTTGTATTACTTTGTAGATATTTAGAACCTTGAAATACCTCTAATGAATCTATATCACCTGCTTTTACAAGCTTATGAACTGCTTCCTGTTTTTCCCTATCATAAATGCATCCAACAATATCATACCCTTCAAGAGAAAGAACTCTGGATATCTCATAACCAGCTCCTCCTGATGCTGAAGTATTTAATATTCTTTTATCTAATGATTTTAACATGTATAAATTGTGTTTATCTTTATCGATATCTATTGACTTATTATAGCTGAAAGGACAAACATTTTTACATTTATTACAACCAATACACATATCCTGGTTTATAAATGATTGCAAAAATCCATTACCATTTCTTTTTATTTCTATTGCGTTAGTTGGGCAAATAATTGAACACACACCACATCCACAACAAGTATTAGTAATCTTAAAATCAATGGCAGTCTTATCTTCTGTGGCTTCATTCAAAGCATTTTTTAAATAATTTATCGACTTTTCCCTCTCGATTTCCAGCTTTTCATTCACATTTGTATAATCACAAATTATAGGATCCGATGGTAAGATTTTCGTATTAGTAACCAATCTATCTTGTAATCCTAATAATTCAAGGATATTATAAATCCTGGAATTCTGACTGTAATCATCATCGCTTGAAAATCTTTCATAAGCATAGAAAGGTTTATTATAAATAATAGAAAATACTGTACCATGAAAGGAATCTGTACAAATCATGGAAGCATTTCTAACCAGGTTTATAAACTCACCTGGCCCTACCCCATTTACTACTTCATATCCTCTTCCATAATCTGAGGTAAACACAGGTATGATTTTTAATGGGATATTAATTTTTTCACTCAACCTATATACGTGGGACCAATTATCTTTATTGGTTCCTAAAAAATAACACAATATATATGGTTTGCTTTCATTCTCACCAATAGCTAATTTGTCCCACTCACATGCAGATAACAACATTGTGGGATCTAAAACAACCCTGGCTTCCTTATTACAGATTTCTTTTATTATCTTTGCACCTTGAGCCTCACGGACTGAAAGATACTCAAATCTGCTAATATTCTCAGACATCTGCTTTTTGATATATGGATCTTCTATTTTAGATAGCCCTATACTTGGGGCATAAGCAATCATTTTCTTAGGATTCTCTACAAAACTCAAAAAATACTTGTCATTAAATATATTAGGTGCCCATATTTGATCACTACCGCAGACGAAGGCATCATATTTATCATTTAACAAAAATAAATCTGAGGCAGTTTGGCACTTCTCAGTCAAGTTTATATTTTCGACCAGGAATTTCTCAAAAGCTTTTTCTCTCTCCTGGTCAATAATTGTTCTTTCTTTTCTATTCTTAACTTTCTTTTTTATTAAGTCATAATAAAAATTAAAGCCTTTATAGTTTTTTAACGTAACTAATTTAGCATGGGGTATATAATTAATTACATCTACTTGATAGCCTAACTTTTTAATTGTATGAACAGATGCTGTCACCTGTAAAGAGGTACCATAATTAAAATAATGAAACCATGTCATCAAAGCTACTTTTTTCATAAGACTACCCCTTTATCTTTCTCTTTACATTTACTACAAATTGAGTTGCCTGTGGTCCAATTATCCTTTGTATTTTACTTTTCAACTTATCCCTTCTAGAAAGCCAGGAACCTGAAAAATGATGTATTGTATGGGTATTTTCACTTATATCAATTCTACCCGTTTGTAAATCCTTTGCACAGAAATAATCAAATGGATATATATTCAAACCCTCTTTAAGTACCTGATGTTCATTTTGGGGCTTCCATCCATATTCCTCCATTGTAACTTTAGCAATAATTTGAGTATTTGGTGTTGTATCATAGCTACCATCAGGTAATATAAATCGCCTTTCATCATACTCTTTTAATAAATCCTCTATCCATTTATGATTCTTTTCAGCGGCCATAATTCCGGTGCCGGTGGTTACACATATTTTATTGTTTTCACAACCAATAAATGCCTGGTGTTTTAAAAACTTATCTAGAGGTTTTAACACCTCAACATCCGTATCCATGTAAATACCACCATAATTATATAAGGCATATAATCTTACATAATCTGTTACAAAAGCAAATTTTTTTGATTCATATGCTTCTTTAACATATTCATTACAATTAATATCAAAATTATCCTCATTCCATAATATAAATTCATAATCCGGTAAATATTTTTTCCAGGAATTTATACAATAAATCGCCAGTTCTGGCATTTGGCTTTGACCAAACCAGCAATAATGAATTATTTTTGGTATCACCATATCAAACCACCTTATCCCTTTTTAGTGTTGATTTACCTACATTAGAAGTAGTAATAACTCTCTCTATATTATAAGCTA
The DNA here is from genome assembly GCF_013664685.1 of Capillibacterium thermochitinicola. NCBI lineage: Bacteria > Bacillati > Bacillota > Capillibacterium > Capillibacterium thermochitinicola. The sequence continues at coordinate 2,223 of NZ_JAAKDE010000022.1, read as the reverse complement.
AAGCAAAAAGGACAAAAATATCAAAAAAACCCATTGCTTCAGAAAACAGGACTAATGCTATTGATAATATACCAAGTGATAATATTTTTGCAGCTTCATCTTCCCTGTACTCGTATAATTTATTAAAAACTATATAAACTATGCCCCCAAATGCAAGTAGAGAGATTAATCCCCCTTCCAGCACTAGCTGTATAAATTGATTATGAGCACTATAATATAACCCTGTTCTGGGAGAAAAAATTAAGTTGACACTTTCGGCCACACCATATCCCATCAATGGCCTGTCCTTAATCATTTCTATTGCCGTGTTCCATAACTGTGTTCTTCCTGAAAATGTAATATCTCTACCTAATAATTGATATAACAAATCTGCAAATTGATCCTGTATATTAAAAAGAATTATTGAAAAGAACATTATTATATAAAATACCAGATATGATTTAATATTAAAAATTAAAGTATTTCTAAATAAAAAAGGCATTACAAAATATATAATTATAGGTATCCAGGCTATAATATTGGAAGCAGAACCAGCATGAAATATCATCCAGGTACAAATAATAAAAGTTATAATTAGTTGCTTTTTTGAATACTTGTTCTGAAAATATTTATCCCGTATTATCATCAGGACAATAGTAAGTATATATAACGGAGCTAATTGATTTCTATGCCTCATAAAAAAAATCCTTCTTTCTATGGAATGATATCCGTCAGGACTCATCACCATTGCAATAAAATTAATCAAGGTTAAAAATCCCAAAACTGTTGTGAAGGCTTCAATCAATTGTTTCGGGTTATCCTTAATTCCCAATTCAATGAATAAACATATGGCTAAAACTGGATATACCTCTGTTATTAATTTAGAAATTGAACCATTATTGACTATAGTAGAAAGTGTTTTGATAAAATAAAAAATCAGCGTCATTATTATAAATTTTGATAATCGTCCTTTAAAAATATAGAGCAAAAATACCAGTATAAACACTAACCTTAATCCATTCAAATATATAAAGTTTACAACTGAAATTTCAAAAAAAGTAAAATAATAAGGTCTGAAAAAAACAATAATAGCAATCAGGAATAATAGGTAATATATATTAATTTTCCTGGACACTTTCAATTCTCCATTCTATATAATATCTATATAATAATTTGTTTAATCATTCAAATTAGAGTTTGTCAATAACCTATAAATAAGTTTATATAACCTCTTATTAATGATAAATAAATACGATTTAGCTTTATTCTTAATACTTATTGGCTTACCAATGAGGAATTTTTTACTATATAAATCCTTGTATTGGTTAGAATAAAAATTTCCATAATCAATAGCTTGTAAGAATTTATTTACTAAATTATCATTTAAAAGTTTTTTCAGCTCTATATCATCTATTTCTTCATATATTTTTTCAAGTTCATAACAGATATTAATCAAATCAACCCCATTCTGAGTTTTATCTTTCGCCTTTGTAATCGAATCCTCTCTAATAATATAATTATAAAAAGGAAACCTTATATACTTTACCTTTTGGGCTTTTAAAAATACTCTAGGTGTCCACTGTTCATCCTCATGTAAAATACCTTTTTTGAAAAATAAATCATTATCAATTAGAAATCTTCTATTATATAAATTTAACCATGCGGCCATATACATTTTTCTAGATTTCAACTGTGTTTTTAAAAACTCTTTCCCGCTTATAATAGTATCAGAAGAAATATAAGCATGTTCCATTAAGGATTTTTTATCTCCTTCTATTCTTATGGCATCACCAACAATAACATCTACATTAGCCTCTATACTGCTATAAAATCTTTCACAGGTATTTTTGTCTATATAATCATCCGAATCTACAAATAAGACATAATCTGCTTTTGCCTCTAAAAGCCCAACATTTCTTGCATCCGAAAGCCCACCGTTTTCTTTATGAATAACTTTTATTCTTTTATCTTTCTTAGCATATTCATCACATATAATTGGGCAATTATCCGGGCTACCATCATCGACAAGAATAATTTCTATATCATTAAAAGTCTGGTTAATTAAACTTTCTACACATCTATGTATTTCTTTTTCTACTTTATATACAGGCACTATAATAGAAATTTTGGGTAATACCATATAATTACCTCCCTCTATGATCTTCATTTTTCTCTTAAAATCTCACTTATTCACAATATTTCATTTATTAGAAATGAGTCCTTATGGGTAATATAAACAGACAT
>NZ_JAAKDE010000021.1 GCF_013664685.1 Capillibacterium thermochitinicola | reverse complement strand
CTCGACCTCCTTCGGGGGGTATTCATTCTTGCCGAATGTGAGGTTCCTCTTCTCTTTTTGTAAAGATATCTCCTCCATAAAATCTACAGTAATTTTACACTAACCACTCCGAAATATTAATTGCCCGACCAAGTCGGCACCAACAAAACCAATTTGAGGAGGGATTCGGATGTCTTTTTTGGAACTGACCAAGCAAAGATATTCGGTGCGGAAATATAAAGCAAAGCCGGTGGAAAGGGAAAAGCTGCTCCAGGTGCTCGAGGCGGCCAGAAATGCGCCTTCGGCCTGTAATTTCCAGCCCTGGCACTTCATTGTCCTGACCGAGGAAAAAATAAAAGCCAAAGTGGCGGAGACTTATCCGCGGGATTGGTTCAAAGAGGCGCCGGTGGTGATTGTCGCCTGCGGTGATCACTCCGCCTCCTGGAAGCGGGCCGACGGTAAAGATCACTGTGACGTGGATCTGGGGATTGCCATTGAACACATGACCCTGGCCGCTGCCGAGCTGGGCCTCGGCACCTGTTGGGTCTGCGCCTTCGATGCCAAACGCTGCCACGAGATCCTGGAACTGCCCGCGCATCTGGAGGTAATTGCCCTCTTGCCGCTGGGTTATCCGGAGGAAGAAACAAGTCCCGAGAAAAAGAGAAAACGCCTCGAGGAGATTGTCACTTGGAAATAAAAGCGAAGCGGTTTCGGAGCCAATAGCCAAATCAACTGAAAACGGCGGTTTTTTCCTCAACTCGAAAAAACCGCCGTTTTTATTTATAGTATAACTAAACGATGACCTTCGTCCAAACCGATGATGAAGAAAGCAAAGAAAGCGCCCGGCAGCAGGAAGAACTAATGAAAACTAGGCACACCCTGAGGAAACCTTACAAGAAAGATCCCTTTTTTTCGTCCTCCGCCGCCTGGCGGCCGAAACCCAAATTAGCTATTCCTCCCTTAATTGAGCAGCTCCTGATATCTTTGATTCAGATTGTCAATGCGTTCAGCACAGAGCCTGTCCTCTTTCTGATCCTGTTCCGCCAAAGAGTGAGGGTAAGAGCGGGCACATTGCGGAGTACTGCACCGGGGAATGCCTATGGTAGTGTCAATATTTTTTCGCACATTTATAATGGCGACCTAAAGTGGCATTTGGGTGAGAGGTACTAACCGATACACACCTCCTCTCGAATGCCAACTAGAAGTTTCATGTTTAAATAGCGCTTTAAGCCCCAGTTTGAACTTGCTACGTGTCTTAACCGGGCGCAGACTAGCATTAATGCCGAGTGGCCATCCGGAAAGCTGCCGACAACTCTAGTCCGTCGCCGTATCTCCCTCATTAAACGTTCAAGACCATTATTTGTGCGGATTTTCAGCCAGTGTTCCCGGGGAAAATGCATATATGATAAGGTCTCTTCAATCCCGGTTTCAACCTTTTCCGCGGCTTTGGGTAGTTTCATTTCCCGCAGTTTCCGAACTACGGCTGAAGCTTTTTCTTTTGCACTTGCCAGGTCTTCCTGGGCATGAATGGCCTTGAGCATTGCAGCCACCAGCTTGACTTTTCCTGTTGGGACCACACTAAAGATATTGCGATAAAAATGTACGACACATCTTTGCCACCGGGCCTCCGGGAAGATTTCGCCAAGGGTTTCAACGACACCAAGGCATTTGTCGCTGATGAATAATTGCGTACCTTTCAGACCACGCTCTTTGAGGTGCCGGAGAAAGTTTAGCCAGCTCTCTTTATCTTCTTTACTTCCTTCGGCCGCACCGAGAATCTCCCGGTATCCGTCATTGTTCACGGCTAAAGCGACCAGAATTGATACGTTTTCATACTCGCCGCCCCAGTTTCTTTTGAGGTAGATACCATCTAGATATACGTACGGGTATTCACCATCTAGTGGACGGTTACGCCAGTCTTCAATGTGCGAGTATACTTTTTTATTAAGCTTGCTGATTGTTCCCGGTGAGACTTTACTTCCCCAGAGAATTTCTGTAATGTCTTCAATGCGTCGAACAGAGACTCCAGCCAGGTACATTTCAATTAGCGCTTCTTCAATGGAGCTTTCCCGGCGTTTATAGCGTTCAATAATTGCTGTTTCAAAGGGCAGTTTTCGTAGTTTGGGGACTTTTAGATTGACTTTGCCGGCTTTCGTCTCTAGACTGCGCTGATAATATCCAGCACGGGTATCTTTTCGTGCTTCGGTCCGTTCATAACGGGCTGCGTTGGTTAATCGATCGGCCTCTTGGTCAAGTAATTGGTTTAAGGTCTCCTCGACACTTCCACGCACTAACTCATTCAATTTGTTCTTTATTACATCTTCATTAAACTGTATAATGTTACTCATAGGGGGACCTCCTTTGGTTTGGTAAGTTTTGGCTTATTTACTTTACCACTTGAGGTCTCCCTTTTCAATTTCCAATTTCTAATTGTGCGAAAAATATTATACGTTATCTATTGAGAACAACCCCATCTTTACCGCCTTTCCAACTGCTTCGGCTATACTCCGAACGCCCAAAACTTTATAAATTTTCTTTTTATGATACTTGATCGTATTTTCACTTAGCTTCATCTCTAAAGCCACAGCCATACTAGTCATTCCTTGAGCGAAAAGTTTTAATATATGTAATTGTTGTTCGGTTAAAACTGCCCGAATGGGAATTTGACTATCACCAGAGTTGTGCCGAAGTTCTATCATTATATTTCTTGCCAACAACTTTACAATAGCGATCATTTCATTTGAGATCCTCTGACCTACTGAAGAAAAAGCCAAACATCCTTTAACTCCTTCATCTATTATTAACGGTATAGCAAAGCAATACCATTCACTAAATATGTCACAATAATGATCCTTTGGTTCGAAATATATCGATTCACGTAACTGTAATGCTAAACTAACCGCATTACTCCCACAACTCTTTTCTGTTAAAGAAACACCATGCTTTAATGTAAGTAACTTATTTGGGTCTGGCAGTAAAAATGTTGTATCATAAAATAACAAATAGCCTTCTTCATCAGTTAAAAATACAATATAACCATTTGGAATTATATCTCGTACCTCTCTAAAACATTTTTTAAAGACAGTTATTAATGATTCCAGTCTTAAAAATCTAATTTCCAATTCCTTTTCTTCTAGGCAAAGAAGTGGAGCATTAATAGTCTTTTTTACTCCTAAACTTTGACACCGTTTTATTGATCTCATTATTTCTTGTCGCATTTTTTTTGGACCCACACCCATTAAATACTAATGCCCCTCCCCTTTTCATTGATCGACAAAGAAATCAACAAAAATTTAAAAACTATTTTGGGCTTACGCTCACTATTTTATAAATATACTGTAATGGATCATCTCCTATAAGTACTTTAAGCGATAATTCTTTTTGAAAAAGCGTTTCTTCCATTTGTTTTATCTGGTCTTCCAGTTCATGAAGCTCAAGTGAAACCTCTTCGAATTCGATTTGGTTAATCTCACCTTGCCTAAATCTAGTTTTTAAAACTTCAAGTTCTCTTCGTACAATAATAGCTTGTTTCTCTAGTAATTCACGTTGGCAATTGAGTGAGTGATGCTCTTCTATTAAACCTATAATTTTATTATACAATTCCTTTTTATACAACTGATAGTTCTCTTCCGTTCTATTCAGTTCATCAGTTATATTCTTCCGCTCTTCCGGTGTGGCATCTTCTAAGGTATGCACTGCTTCCCACTGTTTTTTGGCTAATAACAACATCTCACGGTTATAATAATATACAGAATCAACTGTATAAGCTTTTTGAACACAAATCATCGTATCGTACTTTTCGATTTCATCAAAAGTTAATTTTATTTCCAGAGGTATGGTATCACCTTTTTCTTTTCCTATTCCTAAAAGAAATTCCCGCTTAGCGTGAAAATATTCATACTGCGCTTTTTCTACTTCATAATTAATTTTCATAAATTCGTTATTATGTTGTAAAAATTCTATTTCGGTACAAAGGCCTGATTCATAACGTAAGCTTGTTACTCTTAATTTTTTTTCTTCTAACTGTAACTTTCTTTTCGCTGTAATAAAATTACGATAAGTCTGTAGACGCTGAAAATATCGTTGGACAGCATTAATTTTTTCTTTTCTTTCTGCTTCTGTTAAAGCCAATTTAGCAGCATTAACTTCAATTTCATACCTCCTTAAAATCAAGGCGGCAACCCTTTCTTCAGTTGCTCGTCGAAGATCTTTTTCCGCTTTTTCTAGTTTTCTAACGGCTTCTTTTATGATCACTGACTGTGCTAGATATTCTTTGATATACTCATCTATGGTAAGAAAAAGCGTATCATGCTTCTCTTCACCTGATATTGATATCGTTATTAAAAAAAAAGAAAAAAAAGATTACCACTTTTTTTTTCATAAGTTGTACTTACCCTCCCTTAAGCAGCAATGGTTGCCAGTAAAACATACCATGCCTGCCAAAGGTTGTTCCAACCTGCGATATAATCATCTTGGGCAATCGCTGCTTCTAATCGTACCTTTTCCAGATCTACCAGAGATATCTCACCATTTTCGTATTTTTTTTGAGCTTCAATACTAGATCTAATAGCTAAGTTTTTCTTATGTTCCAATACATTAATGTTCATTTGCTGTAATTCAAAATTATCAATAGCAATAGCTAAAGAATCTTCTAATTCTTCTTTTAATGTTTCAATCATACGTTGTTGTTGTCTTACAGCTATTTCTGCCTGTTCTATTCGTTGAGATTGAATTGCTTCAAACTTCCAGGTAAGACTACCAGACAAAGATAATGATCCATCTTCAGTATTTGCCGTTGCACAAAAGGATATAGTTGGTCTGTGTTTCTTTACTCGCTCCAAGTTTTCTTTAGCAAAAGCCAGCATTAAATTAGCTTTTTTTAACTCAATATTATTATCTAAGGCAGTTTCCCGTATTTCATTAAAATCTATTTTATTTTCTTGAAACAGCGGGAGCTCAATAAGAGATGATCGAGATAAATCATTCTTGATTAAGCGAGAAAGAGTTCTTAATGCAATGTATTCTTCCATTTTCATTGATGCTAATTTTACTTTTGCCTCCAAGATCTCGGTTTCGGCTCTATCAAGCTCATCTCTACCAACCAAACCAGCATGATAACGACGTCGAGTAATTAATTTCGTTTGTTCAACTAAAGCTAAGTTTTCCTCCGCTTGCTTCCTTTTTTTAATAGCTGCCAATAATGTGATATAGAGTTTTCTTGCTTCCAACTCTACTTCCACTATTTTTTTCTCCAATTCTAACAGTTGTAGAGAGAAATCTAACTGGGCTTGGGCTTCCTCCACGTTTTCGGCAAAGGGGTAATAATTAAGATAGACCGATGCAGGCTCTCCTAAAATCATCGTAGATCCCAACACGAGCTTAGGTGTTAATGAAATACTAAGCTCAATTTGGCCTTTATCATAATATTCGTATTTTCTTGTAAAAGGATTTTTTATTTTTGTCGCTTCTCCACTAATCGTAAGATCTCTTTGGCTAATAGTTTTAGTGGCTTGGAGATGTATTTCTCTCTTTCTTAGTTCTTCGCTAGCTTGTATTATCGCATCGCTGTTTTCTAAAGCAGCTTTAACAACCAGCTCAATATCCCATTCATCCCGCATATTAATACTCCCATAAACATTAGCGGTTAACAACATTATACACCAGATGATAATTATGGATTTTTTAAAATATATTCCCATTTTGACCACCAATTTCGATGCTCTAACTTAATATATTGAAAATATTATAATAGTCTAGGAAAGAAGATTCATTTTTTCTAAAATAAAATACAATATCCTCCTTTTCTTAACAACTACTCTAGCTTCACAAAGCATACCCACTTTAACTTTGGCCGGTTGTCCTTTTTTGTCAATAAGTTGATCTCCTTCTAATGAGCCTTCCACAAGATAAACAAGTTCATTATCTGTATTAGCAATTTGAGCATCACCCGCTATATTGGTAACTTCTCCAGAAAGACTACCATATTCTTTGTACGGTAAAGCCAAAAAACGATAATTGACTTTTTGACCTTGCGTAAGATTACCAATGTCTTTATTTTTAACCATGAGATCTACTTTCATTCCAGTGCCCTGTACTGGAATAATTCTCAATATTTCAACTCCCGCCGGAAGATAGTCGCCGGAATTAAATTGTTGAAGTACCTGAACAACACCATCAATCGGAGCGGTGATTTGATGCATTTTTATTTTCTCTTCCACTTCCTCGAGTAATTTTTGCACTTCTAATAATTGAACTTGATTCGCCTCTAATCTCTCTTTTATCTCTACCAACATTTTACTTTTATGCCTATCCCGATTGATTTCAGCCAAAAGATACTCTGTTCGTAATTCCTCTAAATTAACTTCAGATGTAACACCGGGTCCAAGATTTTTTTCCCTTTGGTAGCGGCTCTTAGTTTTTAAATAAACTAGATGAAGTTGCTTATAATCATAATGATAGCTCAAAAACCAATTATAATAATGTAGGTCTTCCTCGGTAAACAGATTCTTTCCTTCCTGAACACTTCTTTGCATTTTTTCTAGATTCTCCGCTTCTTTTTCCAATCGTTTTTTCTTTTGCATCAAATTTTCTTTTTCCCTTTCTAAAGAAGATGTCTCAATCAAAAACAAAGGATCCCCTTTTTTTACTTTTACGCCTTCTTTATAAAAAATTTGTTCAAGCTTTCCTCCATAAATACTTCGTATAATACTAACATTTCCAACCGGACGGACAACCCCTGTAGCCTTTACTACTATATCAATTTCACCAAACCACATCCAAAGAAACGAACTAGCGAATAAAAGTAGGACAAGCCAAATAAAACTTGATATAAATTTGGGTTCACGGGCTTGTAACATCTCCCGACTTTCTGTCAATTCTGATAAATCGATAATTTCTTCTCTCATGAGATCTTTACTTCCCTTTCCACACTTGTCTGGCCTTGCCAGAGCATATAATAGCGTCCTTTCTTTGCCAATAGTTCCTCATGACTACCCATTTCCACAATTTCTCCTCCCTCAAGGAAGAGTTGAGTCCATATAATGGT
>NZ_JAAKDE010000020.1 GCF_013664685.1 Capillibacterium thermochitinicola | reverse complement strand
TACAGTGTCTTGACACTATCAAATCTCAATACCGCCTTCCAAATTAAAGATTTCTATGTAATAATAAATGTTGGCATAATTTACATATTTTATTATGTTATATTAACATAATTATGTTGTATTTTCCACTACCAATTTGGGTAGTCATTCCAGTATAGGTCAAACCTCCTACCCAAAAAGATAGGCGACAATAATATGTTTTTATGTTATCTTAAGATTGAGAACTTCCGGAAGTTTAAAATGATAACTTAAGGAGGAACATGACATGGAGATGCAAAACCTAAAAGCATTAGGTTTCCAAGAAATGACCGATAATGAATTACAAGAATATAATGGTGGTGGCATTAAGGCAGCAGTATATGCTCTTGGGTTCGTTATGAATATGAGCCCTTTAGGAGCCCTTATCGTTTGCGGTTTAGCTATTGCCGGTGGTGTTACTGTAGGAGTTCTAGTTAATAAATCTAATGATTAATAACAAGAATTCAATAAATCAATAATTACTAATTATGATAATACAAGGGGGGATTGGGCGAATGACTAACACACTTAATAAATTAGAATCACCAACGCTTATTGAACTTTCAACTTCTGAACTTTTAGAAATAGAAGGCGGCATAAATTGGGATAATTTGATTGGTGGTGCTGTAAGCGTAGCGGTTATCACCGGAAGTATAATCGGAGCACCTGCGGTTTCAATTGGCGCTACCCTTTTCGGAATAGCCTACACACTGACTCGTGCATTTGATTAATTAAAATATTTACAATGTCAACACTGGTATCACTTTCAAAGTGGTACCAGTGTTTATATAATTAGGGGTGATATTGATGAAAACTCTTCTATTTGTTTTTTTAAGTCTTTCTTATTTAACAGTATGTTTACTTTTAGTGTCACTTGACAAAAAACATAATATTATTAATTCTATAGTTTTACTATTTTTATCTTTATTTGTTTTTTTTGCAGTAAATCATGAAAGTCAAACCTTTATGGTTTTAAACCTTTTATGGGAAGTATGGTACGTATTGTTTAATGGTACTTCTTATTTTGCTCATCGTTCGTCCAATGGAAAGATAAAACTACACAATTATAGTTTCCTGATCTGGGGTTTATTCGTACCCTATAATGCTATTTTTGCATTAACATGTTATTTATTTCTAAAATTCGGATTATAATTCTATTTTATCAGTATTAATAGAAGTAACAAACTATTCTTAGCCTGGCGGAAAGTAGCTTAACCTGGTGGGGTCCCAATGGAAAATTACGAACTAAACTTGACACAATCTACTTTTTCAAAGATTAACTTCCACTAAATAACTTAAAAAAATAATATCTACACTTACTCTTAAGAGGGTAGATTTTACCTTTTTAAATTAAGAAGGGGGAAGCTAATCAGCAGGACGTCCGTTAGTGTAAAATTATATTGACAAAATTTTAAAGGCGCGGTATTTAAGATCAAGAGTTTAATTTTACGTGCTTGTTTATAAGGATGTGAGCTTGCTTGTACGGAAAGATTACCGGCTATCATGTGGACAATAACAAAGTGAGAATCGATTACGGGCGGATTTCGGCGACCGTGGAGGCGATCACACCGGCGATTATTAATATTTTTCTCCCGCTGAGCGGTTCGAAAAAGCCTTCCCATGCCATTGAGGGGGAGAAGGGCGTCCCGGTCGACCTGGCGGTCAAGCAGGAAGCGGATGAACTGGTCATTACCACCGACCAGTTAGCGATCAGGGTTGGCGCTGACTTTAAGGTCGATTTCCATACCAGGGCCGGTCAGGTCATCTGCCGGGACTACCGGGGGAAGCGGGAGGCTTTTGTCCGCCGGGGAAAAACTTCGCTCATCGGGGAGGAAGGCCATCAAGTCGTTGCGCATATCGGCGGCAACCGGGTAGAGGTCCTAAAGGAGCTTATCGGTGATGAGTATTTTTACGGTTTAGGCGAGACCACCGGGCATCTCAATAAACGGGGTTATCAGTATCAGATGTGGAATACGGATGATCCATCGCCCCATACGGAGAGTCATGAAAAACTCTATAAATCCATCCCGTTCTTGCTTACCCTCCGGAAAAAGCTGGCCTACGGCCTTTTCTTTGACAATTCCTATCATTCCTTTTTCAATCTGGGCAAGGAGAACGGGGGGTATTTCTACTACGGCGCCAAAGACGGCAATCTCAATTATTACTTTATCTACGGTCCTTCCGTCCAACAGGTTCTAGCCGGGTATACATACCTGACCGGGACGACGCCGTTACCCCAGCTTTGGGCGCTTGGCTACCATCAGAGCCGCCACAGTTACGACAGTTGGCAGCGGGTGCAGGAAGTGGCGACGGCTTTCCGGGAGAAGAAGATCCCCTGTGATGTCTTGTATCTGGATATCGAGTACATGGACGGTTATCGGATCTTCACCTGGGACCGGGAGCGGTTTGCCGACTTCAGCGCCGGGGTGGCGAAGTTGCAAGCGATGGGTTTTAAGGTCGTGACCATCATTGACCCCGGTGTCAAGAAGGAAAAAGGGTATCCGGTTTATGACGAAGGATTGAAGAATGATTATTATATCAAAGACAAAGACGGGATTCCTTATGTGAACAGAGTATGGCCGGGAGAGGTTGTCTATCCGGACTTTTCCAACGCCAAAGTACGGGAATGGTGGGGACAGAAGCACCGGTTACTGACGGAGCAAGGGGTGGCCGGCATTTGGAATGACATGAATGAACCGGCCAGTTTTGACGGCCCGATTCCGGATGATGTCACCTTTAACAATGACGGTTCGCCGGCCACCCACGCCGAGATGCATAACGTCTACGGCCACCTGATGGCCAAAGCCACCTATAACGGGCTGAAAACGCTGACCGGGAAACGGCCCTTTGTCATTACCCGCGCTTGTTACGCGGGAACGCAAAAGTACTCCACGGTTTGGACCGGCGACAACTGCAGCCATTGGGAGCATCTGCGCATGGCCGTGCCCATGCTGCTCAACTTGGGACTGAGCGGGATCTCCTTCTGCGGCACCGACGTGGGCGGGTTTAGTTTTGATTGCAACGGAGAATTACTGGCCCGCTGGGTGCAGTTGGGCGCCTTTTTCCCGCTTTTCCGCAACCACAGCAACATGTATACCCGGGATCAGGAACCCTGGGCCTTCGGGGCTGAAGTGGAGGAGATTTGCCGGCAGTATATTAACTTACGGTATACGTTCCTGCCCTACCTCTACGATTTGATGTGGGAGGGCGAAAAAACCGGTCTTCCGCTGATGCGCCCCTTATTCCTGAGCTATCAGGATGACGAAGAAACCTATGAACTAAATGACCAGTTTATGGTGGGCGATTGTCTGCTGGTCGCTCCTGTGCTGCAGCAGGGACAAAGATGCCGGGCGGTTTACCTGCCCGCCGGCGAATGGGTTGATTACTGGAGCGGGGAAAGGCACCGGGGGCCGGGCTATGTCCTGAAGAAAACACCCCTTTCCGTTTGTCCCATTTACGTCAAGGCCGGGAGTATCCTCCCCAACTTCCCCGTCCGGAATTATGTGGGAGAAAGGGAAATTGCCGAGCTTATCCTGGATCTCTATCCGGGAGAAGGAAGTTACACCCATTACCAGGATGACGGGGAGACCTTCAACTACCGGGCCGGGGAGTACAACCTCTACCGTTTTACGCAGCGCCTGACCGGAGATAAACTTGTGCTCGACCTGGAAAAGACGGCCGCCGGGTACGAACGGTCGTACCAGAGCTTTCTGCTCAAGGTAAGGGGGATCGCGGCGACCGCGGTCAACGCCGATGGCCACGAAGTGGCTTTCGCCAAAGAGGATGGCGGGATTATGTTTAGAATCCCCGGTACAACCAAGCGGGTTGAGATCCGGATGGAGTAATCACTATTTCAATTTACTTCGGGGGTTGTACTATCCGTTTCGCTGTTTTTGCTGTTTGGCGTCATATAAACAATGAGAGCGTTGTAAAACTGCTTTGATTGTTTTGCAACGCTTTTTTTGTTTGGCACAAATCTAATAAAATGTCTAAAATTAATAGAATCCACATCTTTTCCCCTAAATGGCAGGATTTGCAAAGGACATAGAGAAGTAAACATTATGTTAATTATTAATTCCAAGGAGGGAAAATGGTTGTCGCGGAAGGACCGCCTTTCCAGGCTTTTGGAGATGTTCTTTATTATACAGGCTGTACCTGGACTATCGGCGTCAGAACTTGCTGAAAGGTGCGGCGTGAGCATCAGGCAATGCTACCGAGATCTAAGAACGTTAGAAGAAGGCGGTGTCCCCATTTATAACGAACGCGGTTATCGAATCCTTAAGGGTTCGGTTTTGAAAGATATCTCTTTTACGCTGGAAGAAGCGATGGCTTTAATCTATGGGCTTAAGCTGATTGAACAACAGAACGGGTTGCTGGAGACATCCTGCCAGGCTCTGGAAAAATTGATGAACCGTCTACCGAAAGGACTGCGGAACAAGTTAGGGAGCATCGAAGAACGGGTCGAGATCGATATAACACCTGCGGCGGATTATTCGAATAAAGGGCCGCTTTTTAAAGCAATCAATACAGCCATTCAAGAACAAAAAATCCTAGAAATAGATTACTACAGTTTCTCTCGGGATACCGTGACGACGCGAAAAGTTAACCCGTATAAACTGGTTTTTAAAGATGGATTTTGGTATTTGGTCGGTTATTGTCACCATCGGGACAAGGTTCGTGTTTTTCGTGTCGACCGTATTCGTTGTTTTAGTTTAACTTCGGAAAAGTTTGCTCTTCCAACTGATTTTGACTTTGAAAAATACATGGGTGCAGCCTGGCAGATGGAACGGGGGGAAGAGTTTTATTTTAAAGTTCGATTTTTTGGGGAAGCGGCTCGTTTTATCAGAGAAACAACTTTTCATCCTTCGCAACAGCTTATAGAAGAGCCGGAAGGGACCGTTCTTTTTACCGCTCGCGCGGGCGGAATGCGGTCAGTACTTCGTTGGGTTCTTTCTTTTGGAGATAAAGCCGAAGTATTGGAGCCGCAGACATTAAGATATATGATGGCGGAGGTGATGGCGGCGGGAGTGAAGCGATATCGAGGAAAGAGATTCCATAGGTCAATGCAAAAAAAGGAAAAAGCAGAGCTCAGTAACGACTGATTGTGTCAAGTATAGTTCGC
>NZ_JAAKDE010000019.1 GCF_013664685.1 Capillibacterium thermochitinicola | reverse complement strand
TTGTAAAGCAACAAGCCCTTACCTTCTCTTACCTGTCTTGGCTGTTTAGTTTTCAGGGTTCAGTCGTTTCCTCTCCTCCCAGGATTGTCCTCCGCTCCCGGAAGGCGAATTTTATCTTATCATATTTTTGCGGCTTTGTCTATATCAAATTTTGGAATTAACAACGCCACATTACAAACTGAGTTTGCCTTGTATTATTATAATCATAAGAACATCAACATTTTAGATTATGATAAATAAGTAGAAGCAATCATATTCCTAATGTGAACATTTCGAAAAATAAAAGACGCTCCTGGAAAGGAGCGTCTTTTATCTCTTTTATTGCTGTCTTGTAATTAGAATTCAGCAGACAGAACGAACGAGTATTTAGTGACAGCTTTAGGTTCTACAAGCTCGCCCGCGTCTTCGTCAATAACTTTATGACCTTTACCATTGGTAACCTCGAGGGTACCAGTGACGCCTTCGGCAAAGGTGTAGACGGCTTTTCCACCGAACTCGCTTGCATAGCCGTATCCTTTATACCAGGCACCAAGGGCAATTTCCTCGGTTAGGTCATAATCGGCAGCTACTTTGTAGCTTAAAGCAAAGTCTTCATCAAACAAATCTTTGAAATTTTTAAGCACATCTGCTTTCCCTACCTTAGCACTTAGGACATAGTCGAAAGCACCGCTGACTTTCAGAGCGTCGGTAAGTGCGTAGGATGCATCGACATAAAGCACGTTACCCTCAAACCCACCGAGCTTCATGAAGTCCCTTGCCAAGAAATCGTCGGCATCGTCCTCATTTTGAGTAACAAAGCCCAGATCCTGGTTCAAGAAAGCAGCGTCAACAGTCAACCCGCCGCCCTCATAAGAGGCTTTAACCAAGATCGCATTCATTGCTTCAGGCTTTTTGAATCTATCTTCGTCTTCTTTTTTGATTTTATAGTTTTCAGTCCGGCTGGCAAACTCCCCAGCTATGGTCAAGCCGTCAATAACTTCATAGGAACCCCAGATGGCAAAAGCGTCTTTAACGGTGTTTTTGAATACTACTTCACCTTCTTCATCTAATTCTGCCTCAATATAAGCATCATCCGCTAAACCGTGTTTCTGGAAGCCAGCACCCAAGGCAAGAGCATCTGCGCTGTACTCAGCTTTGGTCAAGAAGTTGTATGTAGGACCAGCGTTGATCAGGCCTGTAATGGCCAAGCCATCGATTGCGGTCACGTCAACTTGAACACCAGGAGCACCAGCGAGACCCCACTCGGCAGCGAGATCATTAGCAGCGTTTCCGTCAATCTCGGTCTTCGCAGTTACGGCAAGGATATCGTAGTCTAATTTAATCCAGCCAGCGCCGTCAAAATCGAATTCTTTAACCGAGTCACCGTGGGCTTGAATTTTGGTTGTAACCCCAGCGGTAACACCATCACCATAATCTTTTGTGAAGTCAATCGTAACCCCAGCTTCTAAATCGCCAGCTGCAAAGCCGGGCTCAACATCAGTTTCGCCAGCCCATTTAACCTGGACTTTACCACTGTAGGAAACCTCAGCCGCAAAAGCCGCGGTTGCCAAAGCAAGAACCATAAAAACGCTAAGCGCTAAAACTAACGCCTTTTTCAAATCAAACCCCTCCTAAGTAATTGTTTCATAAGTTAATTGTTTTGGTATAAAAGATTACATTCACATCCTATGTATATTTACCCATTTACCACCTCCTGAGTTTCGGAAACAAGCGTATACGTTCCTTCTTGGAAATACATCCTGAAAGAGATTGTTTACCACTTCGCGGATGTAATTCTCTTATTCTCCAAATTGCCTGTTATTCCTTCCGAAACGGGAAATTTTTAGTAGCAAATCTGAGCAAAAGAATACAAACGCTTTATTTATTCTATTTACTACCAATAAATCCTTCTTTCACCGTAAGAAAAGGTTAATGTTTTTATTTTGTTAATTTTCTGCCTATTCTTTGGGCCGCATCAAGGGGAAGAGAATGACATCCCGGATCGAAGGCGAATCTGTCATAAGCATGACCATCCGGTCAATCCCGATCCCCATGCCCCCCGTCGGCGGCATCCCGTGTTCCAAAGCAACCAGAAAATCCTCATCCCAGACCATCGCTTCTTCATTTCCTTTGGCCTTTTCCCGCGCTTGGGCGATAAACCGTTCCCGTTGGTCCAACGGATCATTCAGTTCGGTGAAGGCGTTGGCCATTTCCCGTCCGTAAATAAACAATTCGAAGCGGTCGGTCAGTTCGGGCTGGTCCGGCTTCCGCTTGGCCAGCGGTGAGACTTCAATCGGATAATCGACAATAAAGGTGGGCTGGATCAGCTTCGGTTCAACAAATTCACCGAATAGCTCATCCAAGACTTGTCCTTTGGTTTTCAGATCCTTGACATTGAGGCCGAGCTTTTTCGCGATGGTAATGGCAGTTTCGTCGTCGGTGGCCTCCTTTAACCAGTCGATCCCGGTCTCCTTTTTAATTGCTTCGACCATCGACAACCGGGGCCAGGGTGGAGTCAGATCGATCTCCGTCCCCTGATAGGTCAGTTTGGTGGTGCCGAGGACTTCCCGGGCAACATGGGCAAAAAGCTGTTCGGCCAATTCCATCATATCGTTAAGGTCACCGTAGGCCTGGTAAAGTTCGATCATCGTGAATTCCGGATTATGTTTGGTGGAGATCCCTTCGTTCCGGAAGCACTTGCCAATCTCATAAACCCGTTCCAACCCGCCGACGATCAGCCGTTTATGGTAAAGCTCCAGAGCAATCCGGAGGGTCAGGTCGAGATCGAGGGCGTTATGGTGGGTATTAAAGGGGCGGGCATGTCCGCCTCCGGCGATCAAGCTGAGGACCGGCGTTTCGACCTCAAGAAAGCCCCGCTCGTCCAGAAACCGGCGGATCGTCGAGATAATCCGGGTTCGTTTGATAAAGGTCTCCCGCACTTCCTGGTTGACAATCAGGTCAAGATAACGCTGGCGGTAGCGGGTATCCACATCTTTCAGCCCATGCCATTTCTCCGGTAAGGGACGGAGGGCTTTGGCCAGAAGTTCCCACTTTTCAACCATCACGGTAATTTGTCCGCGCTGAGTCCGGAAGACGGTACCGGAAACGCCGATCAGATCCCCCAGATCCAGGTCGGTAAACCAACGGTAGGATTCTTCCCCCAGCACATCAATTTTGGCGTAGATCTGGATCTCGCCGCTGCGGTCGGATAAATTGGCAAAGCAGGCTTTGCCGTGGCCGCGCATGGTCATTACCCGGCCGGCAATGGCCACCTGCTGTCCTTCCAGTTGGTCAAAGTTGTCCACAATCTCCTTGTGCTGGTGGGTCCGTTCATAACGGCGGCCAAAGGGATCGCGCCCTTCGGCTTTGATCTTTTTCATTTTTGCCAGGCGGTTCTCCATCTCCTCGGTCCGGACTACATTGTTGAAAGTATTATGTTCGTCCATAATCTTACCTCCCGTGTCTCATCAGCTTTTCGACATAGTCAAATTGGTCAATCTACTCTAAAGGATATTATATACCAAACACCAAAGGGAGGGGCAAACCCCTCCCTTTCCGTGTGACGCGCCATTGTTTCGAGTTTATTTGCTGATCGCTGTTACCCGGTAACGAAGGGTCCCTACTGGCGCCCGTACTTCAACCTCTTCACCGCTTTTTCGGCCAAGCAGGGCTTTCCCCACCGGTGATTCATTGGAGATCTTAAAATGGGCCGGATCAGCCTCCGTCGAACCGACGATCGTGTATTCCACTTGTTCACCGGTTTCCAGGTCAAACAAGGAGACTTTGGAGCCGACACTCACCTCATCAAGGGTAACATCCTGTTCATCGATGACCCGGGCGTTACGGAGCATTTTTTCGATGGCCAGGATCCGCCCCTCGATAAAACCCTGTTCATTCTTGGCATCTTCGTACTCGGAGTTTTCGCTGATATCCCCAAACTCGAGGGCTTGTTTGATCCGCTCGGCAACCTCCCGCCGGCGGACCGTTTTTAAATATTCCAACTCTTTTTCCAGTTTATTTAGTCCTTCCAGTGTTAATATAACTTCTTTTTCTTTCTCCTCCATTTAGCTTATCCCCTTTTAATTGATCAACTTCTACTTTTGACCAATTTGATTTCTTTGCCGACACGCGGGACTATAAAATTCCGTAAAAAAAGGCTTCCTTAAAACCTTTAAGGAAAGACCGTTCAACAGGGAAGATGATGAGCAACCGCAAAATGCCCATTTTTTGTACCAACATTATACCCGAGCATAATGGCAGTGTCAAGATGAAGAAGGACTAATTTCTGGGCAATTGGGGCGGAAATTCTTCTTCAAATCCTCCTCATAGGCATCAAGCAAAGCCAAAAGCTCGCCCAGGCTCACGGCTTCGTTAATCCGTTGCCGGGCGCGGGCCGCCCCCGGAAAGCCCTTCAGGTACCAGGTAAGGTGCTTACGCATTTCTTTGACCCCCCGTTCTTCGCCACAGAACGCGATCTGGGCCGACAAGTGACGGCGGATGAAAGCGAAACGCTCTTCGATGGATGGTGGCGGGGGCACCGGCGCACCAGTCAGCGCCGCCACCGTCTCCCGCACCAACCAGGGGTTACCGAGGAGCCCACGGCCTACCATCACCCCGTCACATCCGGTCTCGGCCCGCATCCGCAGGGCATCGGCAGCCGTAAAAATGTCGCCGTTTCCAATCACCGGAATATTGACCGCCGTTTTCACCTTTCTGATCACGTCCCAATCGGCCTGGCCACTATAAAACTGGTCGCGGAAGCGTCCGTGCACCGCAACGGCGGCCGCTCCGGCTTCGGCGCAAAGAACGGCCAGTTCCGGAGCGACCTCCGCTCCGGGCGCCCAGCCCCGCCGCATTTTGACGGTGACGGGACAATCCACCTCGGCCACTACGGCGCGGACGATCCGCGCTGCCCGCGGCAGGTCATTAAGGAGGGCCGCTCCTTCGCCGTTTTTCACGACCTTCGGTACCGGACACCCCATATTGATATCAATCACATCCACCGGGTAGGTGGCAAGAATCCCAGCCGCCCGGGCCATCGTCTCCGGATCGGAGCCGAAAAGCTGGATACTGACCGGCCGCTCCCGGGGATCGGTCGCCAACAAGTTTAAAGTATTCCGGTTGCCGTAAACCAAGGCCTGGGCGCTTACCATCTCGCCACAGACCAGGCCGCACCCTTGCTCCTTCAGGAGGAGGCGAAAAGGCAGGTCGGTGACGCCCGCCATCGGGGCGGTCACTACCGGGTTGGCCAGCTTAAGATCGCCTATCTGCAACGATGATCCATCCTTTGTGTAATTTGGTTGTTGACATAAACTTCTTCGGGGCCTTCGCTACTAATACCTCCCGCCCAACCTGGGCAGAATAAATAGCGTTGTCAACGAAGAATTGATCCGCAGCCAATTGGTAACAACAAGTTGAACCAGGAGGATGAAAATGAAATCATTCTTAACCACGGAGCGGGAGTTCACTCCCCAGCTTGAATTTTTGACGGATCCGGCGGAAATTATCAAAGGAATTCACCGTCAAGAGTGGGACTCCTGGGCGGCTTTCCGGCTACGGGTCCGGGCCGCTGAACTTTCGCTTTTTACCGGTTTTGACGACCAACTGCTCATCTTTCCCCATCTTCAGGAACGCTGGCGTCAAGTTGGACTGGTCCCCTACCCCCACCAGCAAGCCACCGTTAAGCGGGTCATCGGCGAACTCCGGGGGCGGGCGATCCTCGCTGATGAAGTGGGGTTAGGAAAGACAATCGAAGCGGGCATGATCATTAAAGAATACATCCTCCGCGGTCTGGCCAAAAAGATTCTCATCCTGACCCCGGCCTCCCTCTGCCGGCAGTGGGCGGCGGAGCTCTCCCAAAAGTTCGCCCTCTATCCGGTCCTGGCCAAGGGTGATTTCGACTGGGAACGGTACGATCTGGTCATCGCCTCCCTGGATCTGGCCAAACAGGAGAAAAACCGGAAGGTGATTGAAAACCTCTATTATGATCTATTGGTCGTCGATGAAGCCCATAAACTGAAGAATCCGACCACCAAGAACTGGCAGTTGGTGAGTCGCATCCGAAAGAAATTCTTCCTCTTACTGACGGCGACACCCCTGCAAAATGACCTGAAAGAACTCTTTAACCTCATCTCCCTGCTCCGCCCGGGACAACTGGGCAGTTACCGCCAGTTTAAACGGAATTTTGTCGCCGACAAGCGCACGGCGAAAAATCCGGAAGAGTTGCGTTCGTTACTCAGCCGCGTAATGATCCGGAATAAACGGGGGCCGCAGATCACGTTGCCCCCGCGCAAAGTGGCGACCATGCCGCTGGCCCCGTCCCCGGCCGAACAGGAATTATACCAAAGAGTAACCGCTTTTGTCAAAGCCGAATACCGGAAAGGGGAACGGGCGAATGTCAACCCATTGACCCTGATCACCCTTCAACGGGAGGTTTGTTCCAGTTCCTTCGCGGCCGTCACCACCCTGTTTAATCTGGCGCAAAAGGCCGGTGTTGAAGACGCGGAGAAAATTGTCGCCCTGATGGAACTGGGCAGGCAGTTGAAGGAGAACTCCAAGATGAACCTGGTGGAAGAGATCCTGCGTCAAACCGGCGAGGAAAAGGTGATTATCTTTACCGAGTTTCTGGCCACCCAGCGTTATATCCACGCCCGTCTGAAGCGCAACGGCATCCAAGCCTTAACCTTCGACGGGTCAATGTCGGCCAGCAAAAAGGATTTTACGATCGGCCGGTTCCGCCGGGATCCGGCGCACCGGGTCCTCATCTGTACCGAATCGGGAGGCGAGGGCGTAAACCTGCAATTTTGCCGGACCATGATCAATTACGATCTCCCTTGGAACCCCATGCGGTTGGAGCAACGGATCGGCCGTATTCACCGGTTGGGCCAGACCCGGGAGGTCTACATCTACAACCTGGTCACCCGGGGGACCATCGAGGAACACCTGCTCAAATTATTACTGGAGAAGATCCGCCTCTTTGAGATGGTAATCGGGGATACGGAAAGGATCGTCAACTACTTTACCAGGGAAAAATCTTTTGAGTCCCGCGTCATGGGGGCTTTGGTCGCCGCGGAAGACGAAAGAGAGCTTAGCCGGAACCTGGAGCGGTTGGGCGATGAAATCCTGGCCGGGCTAAACCAGCCGGGACGGTTAAGCATCGATGACCTGCTTACAGTGCCCGCTGAGGAGCAAGGCCGGGCTGTAGAAGCTCAAGGCTAAGCTGGAGGGAGAAAATATAGTTGCACTCGTAGGCTACCACACACACCCACAGAACAAAATGGGGACAAGGAAATGAGGACGAAAAAAGCAAACGGAGGTGATTCGGTGGCCACCCACTCGCCGGAAGAGATCAAAGACTTTATCATTGAAACCTTGCGGGTTTCCGGTGCCAGCTACCGCCAGGTGGATGATGATTTGTTGATCGCGGAAGTCACCGTGGAAATCCCGCCCATGTTTTTTACGCCGGCGCGGCTGGAGAAACAGACTTTGAATCTGGTTTTCACGCCCGAGGCCAGTGCAAACTACCCCGGTTCTGAACTGGTCATCCCCGGAAGCTTCCGGCTGAGCTGGTTCATCGACGGACTTAAAGAACGGGGAAACTACACCCTGCATTCTTTTAAATACGAGCGGACACCGGCCGAGACGGAGGCCGCCCTCGGACAGCTCTGTCCCGAGCTCAAGAGATTGTTTCCGCTGCCGGCCCCAACCGTCCAAGCCCGCCCCTATTTGCTGGCCCACTATACCCTCTCCTACCAGACCGACGAGCTCCATGAGGAACTGGTGAGTCTGGGGTTGGATATGACAAGTGGCACAATCACACCGGATTTTCTCCGCTTCTTAAACGAGGCGGAAGCTGTCCCGGGCGTTCCCGCTACGGCAGTAGAAAAGCCCGGCTGCTCCCTGGAAGAAGCTTTTCCCCTCCTCCACCGCTACCTGGAAAAGCTGGTAGCCACCAAAGATCGGCGCTGGGTCGACGACGCCCGTACCCGCTACGAAGAGGAACTCGCCTGCCTCTACCAGTATTACCAGGAAGACCGGCGGGATTTCGCCGATTTTCAAAATCGCGCGCTTGACCTTTATGACAAGTTCCGCCCGCGTGTCCTGGTCCGCCTGGTCAATGTGGGGCTTTTATACCTGCCGGAGCTGGTGTATACGCTTCCGGCCACGGGCCGGAAAAGAAAAACCGTCCTCCGCTACCTACCGTTGTTGGCCAAGGTGGAAGGTGCCGGTTCCAGCGCACCGTAGTGGAAGAGCAGCAGGCCGGCGGCCAAGGGTCCGGCGGTCTCCGCCCGTAAAATCCGCGGCCCCAGCGAAACCGAAAGGGCTCCTTGAGCCACCAAAACGGCCACCTCTTCCGGGCTGAAACCGCCTTCCGGGCCGATGACCAATTGCACCGCAGTCGGTTGTTCCCGTTGGGACAAGGCCTGCCGGAGGGAGCAGGTTGTCTCCCCCTCCCACGCCACCAGCGTAAATTGGCCGGCCAACATCGACGGCACGGCCGACCATGGCGTCACCGGGTAAACCTTGGGGATCAAACCGCGCCCGCTTTGTTTGGCCGCGGCCGTTACAATATTCTGCCAGCGTTCCTGTTTCTTGGCATACTGGTTGGGAGCAGGCCGCGCGATGGTCCGGGCCGAGAGAAAGGGAACAAAAGCGGTGATCCCAATCTCGGTGCCCTTCTGGAGCACCCAGTCCATCTTCTCCCCTTTGAGAATACTTTGGAAAAGGGTGATTTTAAGCGCCGGCTCGGCTTGATCGGGGCCGACGGCAAGCACATCGCCCCGGACCGTTTCCGGCGTCACCACAGTCAATACCACTTCATAAAGGTTCCCCCGTCCGTCGGTGGCCTTAATCCGGTCCCCGGGTTGCGCCCGGAGGACACGGCCCAGGTGGTGGGCATCCTCCCCGGTAATCGTCACTTGTTGCCGCCCGTCTTCGGTGCGGAGGGCGGAAGGTTCAATAAAAAATTTAGGCATCTTCTTTCCCGTCCCAGACCGCCAGATAGGCGACCCAGTCTTCCTTCTGTAAAGAATTGACGATCTTAAACCCGGCAGAAGCTAAAGCCGCCCGAACCTTTGCGGCTTTTTGTTCAATAATCCCGGAGGCAAGCACCGCCCCACCGGGCTTTAATTTTGCCACCGCCTGCGGGATCAGTTCGATGACCACTTCCGCCAGGATATTGGCGATAATCAAATCCGCCGGTTCTGCCAGGTTCGCCAGGAGATCCCCACTCATCACCGGAATCGCGACTTGATTAAGGGCGCAGTTTTCCGCCGCCACCCGCACTGCCACCGGGTCCTTATCAACCGCGCGTACCTTCGCGCCGAGTTTCGCGGCGGCAATCGCCAGGATCCCGGAACCGGTGCCGATGTCATAAACCAGGTGGCCGGGGCGCACCACCGTCGGAAGCATTGCCAAACAGAGCTGTGTCGTCGGGTGGGCCCCCGTCCCAAAGGCCATCCCGGGGTCAAGCCGGATCGGGATTGCGTCCGCCAGGACTGGCGGCGACAACCAGGAAGGAATGATCAGAAAGGGGCCAATCCGTTCCGGGCGGTAATATTCTTTCCAGGCGTTCGCCCAGTCTTCCTCGTGTAACTGGCGGAAGGTAACCGACCCGCTGCCCACCGGCAGAAACGCCCGGACCTCCTCGATCCGGGTCCGGAGTTTCATCACCTGATCTTCCCAGCCGGGTTCCATCGCCAGGTACCCCGCGACCCGGTAGGCCTGGTCCTCCGGTTGTACGTCGGGCAGTAACTCGGCGGGCTTCCCTTCCAACTCCGTAAACAGCCGCGGATCATGATAAACCACCCCGGTACAGCCGCATTCGGCCAAAAGTTCCCCCACCAACTCCATGGCCGCCGCGGTGGTTTCGACCGTGATCTCCACCCACACTCTTTTATTTGCCGTCATCTTTTTTCTCCATGTTTTCTTCCTCCGGCAGCTTGACGCCAACGGCGGAAGCAATAATCCGTTGGATCTCCATAATCATCAGGTTGAGATTGTACTCCGCCACAAGAAAATCGCGGACATAAGGGTTATACTGTATAATCTCCGCCAGTTTTTTAAACTGTTCTTCCTGTTCGGGCTTGATCTCCTCCCCGTTTAAACGGGCTTTCTCCAGATCCCACTGTTTCTTGCGGAAATCTTCCAGCATGATTTTGGCCGCTTCATGCTTGTCCACTTCGGCTTTGGCCTTTTCCCAGGCTTGATACTCCGGGCTCTCCCGGATGGAATTGGCCAGTTCTTTCGCTAAATCCTGCGGTTTCATGAAGATGCCTCCTCTTTCTTTAAGTTTATAACCCTTGCGAGGCGGTACGGAGCAGTCTCATAATCCGCCGGGCGGCCTCCCCCTCCGCCACTTGCGGCTGTTCGTTCTCGATCAGCACTGGAATGCAGCGCAGCTGACGGATGCCATAACGGTCCCCGGCCACCTCCAAAATCAAGCCCTGCCGTGTAGCTTCGGGCATTTAATCGGCACGGGCCGGGGCAACGCCCGGCAGCTCATCGGTGGCTGCCCAGTGTTGCGGGACCCGTGTATAAGTGAAACCGGGCCCCAGTTCGGTGTAGGCAAGAAAACCCACTTTCACACCGCCCAAATTCAAAAGGCGTCCTTGCCGTGCTTTAGTCAGGTTGGTTCCTGCCCCCACGTACATAACGCCGGCGGCGGTCAGGCGTTCCATCGTATCAAGAAAAGCAACGGTCCCATAGTCCATAATATGATTATTGGCCAACGAGACCAGATCAATCCCGGTGTACCGGATCCCTTCCAAAAAGCGGGGATCGCCACGGAACATATTCAACTGTTTTCCCCGGTCGCTCAAAGGACCTTCCAGATTGGCCATGGCCAGCGTGGCCCGGCGGAGGATCGGTGCAACCTTCAGAAGGGGATAGCGGTAATCACCCTGGCTGATACTGGTGGCGGCGACACGGCGACTGAACATCATATCACCGGCCGCGGCTAAAGTGAAGGCGGACCGCCCGCCCAGATCTTTGGCCGGCGAAAAGCTCGCCGCGAGTTCACGCCGGAAACGCCACCGCCGCCACCATCGCCTCCTGTGAGCGAACTTGCCGGAGACCGGGCCGGTCGGTGCCGGGCAACCGGGGCAGATCCGGGTGGTTGTACGTCAACACTTCGATGGGGCGGTCTTCCCCGCCCAAAGCCGACCAGTTGGTGATCTCCCCGCGCCAAACCGCTTCCAAAGTAGCACTCCCCACCGCTTCCACCGGGTTCCAAAAGTTAACGATGCAAAGCAAGGGCACCTGACCCAACACGGTTTCCGTCGGGGAGAAACCGGTTCCGTAGCGGAGCCGGTAAGTGTCCTCCCCGGGGGGCACCCACCGGTAGGCCAGTCCCCGCCTGTTCTGAAAATTGGTCTGAAAAAAAAGTTGCGCCGCCGGATCACCGCTGAGCTCCAGATCGGAGCTGAAGCCGCCGAGCAGGCCCACCCAGAAACAGGTCAGGAGGAAAAGGTGAAAACCCCGTGGCAAGGAACTGCCCCCCATATTTTTCGCTAAAATTAATATTATTCCTGTTTACTGGGAAAAATGAATTAAAGCAGGAAAGGACAGGAAACGGAAGAATATACAACCTGTAACTTTCCCCCGCCTTGCTCACCCGCGGCCGCAAAATTAATGGCTTGGACGGGGGATGGGGAGGGTTCAGGATGGAACTATATACGGTTTTGACCGCCGATGTGATCGATTCCCGGCGTCAAGAAACGCTGGTAGCGGCCAAAAAGGCGCGCCTCCATGAACTCACCGACGCCGCTTTGGTCACGCCCTTTACCTTTTCCCGGGGGGATGAGATCCAGGCGGTAGTGGCCGGTGCTTTGAGTTCACCGGCACTCCTGCGGAAATTACGCTACTATTGCCTGCCCTTGCAGTTGCGAATCGGGATCGGGTTCGGGCGGATCACCTCCGGACTGGGGGCCAATAGCTCCTGGGAGATGAACGGACCCGCCTTCCACCGGGCGCGGCAGGCTTTGGACGAACTTAAACAGCACCGGCACTGGCGCACGCGGCTGGTCAGCGGCGACCCGGGGCTCGACCAGATGGTGAACACCCTGCTCAACTTGTATGATGTCATTCAAAGCCGTTGGACGCTTTCCCAATGGGAAGGGGTCATGGTTTACGAAGCGACCGGTTCCTACCAGGAAGCCGGCCAACGGCTCGGGGTCGCCTTCCAAAACGTGGAGAAACGCTGCCGGGCCGCCCGCTGGTGGGTGATCCGCGAAGCAGAAGCAGCTTTTCCGTTGCTTTTAACCCAATACACTGATCTTAACCTGGTTTTAGGTGAATAATAGCGTTTCACCCCTAACCAGTTGAATTGGAGGGGAATGGAATGACTCTTTTTCTGTTGGTGCTCTGCGCCCATCTCATCGGCGATTTTCTCCTGCAGAACGACCACCTGGTCGCCGCAAAAAACGCCGGCCGGATCTGGGCCCATCTGAAACACGGGCTGCTCATCACCGGATTAACCTGGCTGGCAGTCCACTGTTACGGGTTGAAGGCCGCTTTCTTCTATGCGGTCCTGGTGGGTCTCGCCCATGTTTTGCTCGACAGCGCCAAATCCTGGCTGGAAAGGGGTAAAGCGGCCGGAACCAAACTCTTCCTGTTTCTGCTGGACCAAGGGCTTCATCTCCTTGCACTGCTCGCTTTTTCCCCGCTTTTGCCCGCAGACGTCCCGGACCCGAAAGTGATCGCCTTCTACCAACGCCTCCGCCCGGCGGTACCCGTTTTTGCGACGGCAACACCCGCTTCCCTTGCCGTCCTTCCCTTGGAAAAAATCCTCTGGGTCGCCGTTACTTACCTTGCCGCCGTCTTCGGTGGTGCAGTCTTAACCAACCGGATCCTGGCCTGGCTCACCGAAGACGCCCAGGAAGAAAAGACCCGGCGGTTGAGCAGCGCCATTGGGATAATGGAACGCTTAATCCTGATTACACTGGTGGCCGTTGACGCTATTTCGGCCGTTGGTTTTGTCCTGGCCGCCAAATCCCTCGCCCGGTACCAGGAACTGAACAAACGGGATTTTGCCGAGTATTATCTGGTCGGCACTTTAACCAGTTTTTGCCTGTCGCTCTTTGCCGGTCTTTGGTTAAAAACCATTCTGTAGGCTTTTTCAGCCCAAAAAGAAAAAGGCCTTGCATGAGGCCTTTATTTTTCGGCGGCCGGTTGCCGGAACAAGCACTCGCCAAGGGTGTAAAGGACCTGGGGAAGATGTTCCTGGTAAAAGCTGGTGTCACCCGTCTGAAACCAACCGGCCTTTTGCAGTGCGGCCGACAAATGGTTGGTCAAGACCGTGAGCAACTCCTGCCGCCGTTCGCCCGGGGCAAACTGGAGACCAAGGGTGAGAAAAAAAGTAAAAAGTAGATCGTCACTGGGGGAGGGCGGCGCCGCCTGGTTACCCGCCAACTTTTCCAAAGCGGCACCGACATTAAGATAACCGGCTCCTTGGATTAACCGGTTGTAACCCCGGTCTTCGGCCGTGGCGACCAATAGTTCACGGACTTGGTTGGGCGTTAGGGCCGGATCCTTCTCCCAAAGCAAAGCCGCCGCCCCCGCCACCATTGGGGTGGCCATTGAAGTCCCCGACAGGGACACATAACCGCCATCTACCCTCAAGGAAGTGATATTGGCCCCCGGTGCCACCAAGTCCGGTTTGGCCAGCCGGTCGATGGTCGGACCCCGGCTGGAAAAATCGTTGATCACGTCGTCCTCCCGGGGAATGGTCCCCTGGTCGTTGATGCTCCCGACGGTTAAGGCCCGCGGTGAAATCCCCGGAGTGGTAATGGTCCGTTGCCGCGGTCCCATGTTACCGGCGGCGGCACAAACCAGCAGCCCGGCCCGCCAAGCCGCCTCCACCGCTTTACTCGCCGGATCGGTCCGGTAACCCTCTTCCGGCGGCGCACCAAGCGACAGGTTAAGGATTTTAATCCGGTACTCCTCTTTATGCTCAACCACCCACTGGATCCCGGCGATCACCCGGGAAATGGGCCCGCTCCCCCGGTGATCCAAAGCCTTCACCCCAACCAACAGCGCCCCCGGGGCTACGCCGGTATATTTCCCCTCCGATTCGTACCCGTTCCCCGCGATAATCCCGGCCACATGCGTACCATGACCCTCATCATCATAGGGTTCGCTTTTTCCGTTGACCAGATCATACCAACCTACAATCCGGGGTTCCGGTTTCATCAGGTCAACATGGGGGGCGATCCCCGTATCAATCACGGCCACGACTACACCCTTCCCGGTCAACCCGGTCCGGTAAACTTGATCCGCCCCAATGGCGGGGACCGCCACATCAAGACAGGGTGCCGCCTTGGCATCGGGCCACACCATTTTCACCCGCGCCTCCGGGATCACCCTCAGGAGAGCTTCGGAGGGCAACTCCACCGCCAGACTGTTGATGAGGGGTAGTTCATATACGATTCGCCCTCCTTCTTTCTGGATCAGTTCCCGCAGGCGTTGGGAACGGCAGGAGTGGAGGGTGGGAAACTCCATGATCACTTGGACCGTTTCCGGCGGGGATCCGTTGAGCACCTTCTGGGCCAGGGTGGGTGCCAAGCGGTGGGCAACGGCCCGCTTCAATCGGTGTTGAAACATTTGCACACCTCCGTCAGATAAACTTCTCCCTATCAATTTATTGCTGACCGGGAGGAAAGGGAACGGAGGTGGTTCATCTTCTACATTAAGCCCGGATCCGCCCGGACTTACCCGCTACCCGCGCCCAGCTGTTTCCCCTGGTACACTTGGACCATTTCCGGACTGAAGTTCCCGTCCGCCCCCTGGATCGAAAAGGGGGCCATGACTTTGAGGCCGGGACGGGCCAACTTCTGCGCTTCCACCAACACCCGGTGGGGCCGCGCGCCCGGTTTCGGCTGCACCAAGCAGAGCCTTTTGGGTTCCAGTTTGAAGTCGCGCAGCGCACACAGGAGGTCCGGCAGGCGTTCCGGCAGGTGAATTAGACCCACCCGCCCGCCGTTACGGCAAAAATAGGCCGCCGCCGCCACGACATCCCGCAGGGTACAGGTCAACTCGAATTTGGCTTGGGCAAGGGCCGGCGTCTCAGGCAGAAGGTGGGCTGTTGCCGGCCAGTAGGGCGGGTTACTCAAAACCCAGTCAAAACTGGCCGCCGCCAGGTCGGCTGGGGGCGTTCGCAAGTCGCCGGTGAGGATCCGGATCCGGTCCTCCAAACCGTTGAGCTTGACATTTTCACGGGCCAACGCGGCCACTTCCGGCTGGATCTCCAACCCGGTCACGCGTTCAACACCCCGGTAACCGGTCAGCCAGAGGGGGATCACGCCGGCACCAGTCCCCAGGTCAAGGACGGAAGCACCCGGCCGGATCCGGACAAAACCGGCCAGCAGAATCGGGTCGACCGTAAACTTGAAGATGGACGGGTGTTGCTTGATCCGCAGGTCTCCCAGGCCCAAACGGTCCGTAGCCGCCCGTGAGCACCGTTCTTCACTCATCGGATTCACCTCCGGATTGGCTGGCGACTTGGATTGGAACCGCTTCTGCCGCCACCAGCGTCGATGGAAGCCGAAACCAAACGGGACGGCCTTGCGCCGGCCGGTAAATCAGAATCGGACAGCGGCCTTCCTCCCCGGTCGCCGGATCCAGCCCGAAATTAAAGACCAGCATCCGGCGGCGTACTTCACTAACGGGCCGGTCCGGCGGGAGCGGAACGACTTTCTGCACCGGATCGTTCAGCAACTCTTTCACCGCTTCCCGCAGCCCCGTCGCCTGGGGTAGCAACCACGCGGGGGCGGCTCCGCCGGTACCACTCAGGTAATAGTCAAAGGTTAAGAGGGACCGCAGGTGTTCCTCAGGCCACAGTTTTTGTCCGGTTATTGCCACAAATTCGCCGGTTAAAAACCGCCACAACCCGTCATAGAGGGCGGTTTGTGTGCGGGCATGTCCGCTAAAGCCTTGAGCTTGACCAAAACGGGCCAGCGCCACAAAGAAAGCCCAGGGGGATAGGGTCTCGTCCCTAAAAAGATAGGCCAGGGTGTAGCGGAAATGGCGCGAATTAAAAAATTTCTCAACCATCTCCTCCACGCCTTTCAGTACCAAGAGGTCTTCATAGGAAAGCCATTTGTTCCGGAGGATCTCGTAAGGAGGCGTTGCGGTAAAGGCATAGCCGTACTCCTTGGCCTGTTCCCGGAGGGGCGAACCCTTCAGCAGCTTCAGAAAGCCCAGTTGTAATTCGTCGGGACGCAAGCGGAATGTCCAGTCGAAAGAACGGCCAAAGGTCGCCAGATCTTCGTAAGGGAGCCCGGCGATCAGATCCAGGTGCACAAGGGGGCGGGGCTGCTCTAACCCCTCATCCTTGGCGGTCAGGGCCAAACAGTTGGCTTGCAAGGCAGCTAAATTATAATAACGCCGGACCGCCTTCAGGGCAGCGCCACAGGTGGACTGGACACCAATCTCCACCCGGAAACGCCCGGACGGAGCGGCCTTCAGGAGCCGGATCAGTTCTTCATCCAAAAGCTCACCCACCAGTTCAAAATGAAACTCCGTCTCGCCCTCCTGCTCCAGCAAAAACTGGAGGACGGCGGCCGCCCGTGCCCGGTCCAGGTTGAAGGTCCGGTCGATCAGTTTTACGGTCCGGACGCCCGCCGTAATGAATTTTTTCAAATCGGTTTTGACCCGCTCCAGCGGTAAAGTCCTGAGGTTGGCCTCTTCCCAGCCCGACAGGCAGTAGGTGCAGCGGAAGGGGCAACCCCGGGAAGCTTCGTAGTAAAGGATCCGGTGGCGAAAGGCGGACAGATCGGGATAGGGAAAGGGGATCGCCGCCAGGTCGACGGGGGGCCGGTCCGGGGTCCGGAGCACCTTTCCCCCTTGGCACCAGGCTAACCCGGCGATGCTGGAAAAGTCGGCTTGTCCCTTTTCCAGTTGGAGCAGGAGCTGGCGGAGGGTTTCTTCGCCTTCCCCCAGGACAATAAAATCGGGTGCCCCCGGCCGCTGAAGAATGGCGGCGTAATCAGCGGTGGCTTCGGGCCCGCCCAGAATCACCACCGTCTCCGGCCGTACTTTCTTTAACCGATCGACCAACTCCAAAGATTCAGTTATATTCCAAATATTCGTCGAGACCCCCAGGATCCGTGGCTTTTTCCGGTAGATCTCTCCCAGGATCCAGTCCAGGTTCTGGTTGATATTGAACTCCACCACCTGCAGGTCCGGAAGATCCTTCCGGCAATAGGCCTGCAAACTGTAGAGCGCCAATGCGGTATGGACATAGTGGGCGTTTAAAGTTGTCAGTAAAATCATCCTTTTTACCCCTTCCCTCGATTGGTCCAGCAAAAACAAAACCGTGGAGACCACGGTTTGCAGGTTAACCCCCCGTCAACTAATCCGGGTTTTTATCA
Source organism: Capillibacterium thermochitinicola (assembly GCF_013664685.1). Classification (NCBI taxonomy): domain Bacteria; kingdom Bacillati; phylum Bacillota; genus Capillibacterium; species Capillibacterium thermochitinicola. The sequence goes on along the minus strand of NZ_JAAKDE010000019.1, from coordinate 77,985 downwards.
TGGCGGGGTTAGTTAAGCAGTCAGTACAATAGACTATAAACTATTCGCAGGTTAATAAGATAATCAGCAAAAGCAAGAGGAGAAACACCAACCCCTCGTAACGGTCTCTACGGCCATAGTTTTCCACATCCATCCGGTATCCCTCCAGCTTTTTCTTTTTTTCTTACATCATATGGTCATTTGGGTCCGGTTGTGCGTTTGGCCGTGGACTTTTTGTCATGAGGGTAAATGTCCTAATCTTCGTAATGGACCAGCGAGATAATGGGCGCCCCGTCCAATTTGGTCCGGCCTTGGAGCGCATCTAGTTCGGCCAGGAAAGCATAACCAATAATTTCGCCCCCGAGCCGCCGGACCAGTTCCGCCGTGGCGGAGACGGTCCCGCCGGTCGCCAGAATGTCATCAACGATCAGCACCCTTTGTCCGGGGCGGATCGCATCTTTATGAATCTCAAGGGAGTTCTCGCCGTACTCCAAGGTATAATCGATCCGTTCGGTGGCCGCCGGCAGCTTTCCCGGTTTGCGGACCAGAATAAACCCGGCTCCTAAGGCGTAGGCCAGGGGAGCGCCGATAATATAGCCGCGGGATTCGATCCCGACCACCACTTCCGGCCGGTCCGCCCGGAAGCCCTTGGCCAGCTCTTCAATGATATAGTGGAAGGCTTGGGCATTGCCGATCACAGTGGAAATGTCTTTAAAACTGATTCCCGGTTGGGGAAAGTCCGGGATCTCCCGGATGAGCGCTTTTAAATCCAAGTATGTCACTCCGTTTCTCCGTCTCTATCGTGGTTTACAAACAGTATATTTTCTTCGGCACGGCGGCGGTAATTCCTGCGTGGATCGGCTATTGTCTTAATTTTGCCCATTTTATGCGGTTTTTTACGGCCGAAAAAGAAACCTCCCGCTCAAAACGGAGCGGGAGGAATTTTTAGCTGCCGGACAATTCCCAGCTTATACTTGCTGGTTTTTACAGCCAAACCTGAACCGGTTTGTCCATGCCTTCTACTTGATTGATCTGATCCAAGACCGCCGCCGGAATCTCATGGTCGACCGTGAGGACCATAATCGCCGTTCCGCCCACTTCTTTCCGGCCCACTTGCATGTAGGCAATGTTGATCCCGGCCCGGCCCAAGATCGTTCCGACCTGGCCGATGATCCCGGGTTTGTCCTGGTGGGGAGCGATCAAAAGGTGGCCATGGGGAACCACGTCAAAGTGGTAACCGTCGATCTCCACCACCCGCTGGTCGTTCTGGCGGAAAAAGGCCCCCGCTACTACCCGCTCGCCCTGGTCGGAGATGGTCTTGACCCGGATTTTATTGTTATAGTCCGGATCGCTGGCCTCACGCCGCTCGGCCACTTTGATCCCGCGCTGTTTCGCCAGGACACGGGCGTTAACGATATTCACCTCGCTGTTGAGAACCGGTTGCAACAGTCCTTTTACCACCAAGGTGGTCAACGGGTTCAGGTCATATTCGGTGATCTCCCCGCTGTACTCCACCTCAACCCGCTGTAAACGGCCTTCGGTCAACTGTCCGATTAGACAGCCCAGTTTTTCGGCGAGCGGGAAATAGGGGGCCAGGATCTTCATCACTTCCGGCCGGATCGTCGGCAGGTTGACTGCGTTCTTGAAAGGCTCGCCCTTCAGCACTTTCGCCATCTCCACCGCCACGTCGATCGCCACGTTAACCTGGGCCTCCGCGGTTGAAGCCCCCAGATGCGGGGTGACGACCACTTGGGGAAGCGCAAGCAATCTTTGGTTGGTGGGCGGTTCTTCGCTGAACACGTCCAGCGCCGCCCCCGCCACGTGCCCGGCCTCGATCGCGTCGGCCAAGGCCTCTTCATCCACGATCCCGCCGCGGGCACAGTTGACAATCCGCACGCCCGGCTTGGTCCGCTGCAGAGACTCGGCATTGAGGAGTCCTTTGGTCTCTTTGGTCAACGGAGTATGGACCGTGATGAAATCGGCGGCCGTCAGTAACTCATCCAAGGTGACCAGGCGGACACCCAGTTTTGCCGCTTTCTCCTCGGTGAGGAAGGGGTCGAAGGACAAAACGGTCATCCCCATCGCCTGCATCCGCTTGGCCACTTCGGTGCCAATCCGCCCCATCCCAATAATCCCCAAGGTCTTACCGTTGATCTCCACCCCGGTGAAACTCTTCCGGTCCCAGTGGCCCGCCTTGAGCGCACTGTGGGCCTGGGGAATCTTTCGCGCCAAGGCCATGATCATGGCAATCGTGTGCTCCGCCGTGGAGATGGTGTTCCCATCGGGCGCGTTCAGGACGATCACCCCTTTGTTGGTGGCGGCGTCCAGATCCACATTGTCCACACCCACGCCGGCCCGTCCGATCACCTTCAGGTTGGTGGCCGCCGCGATCACCCGCGCATTGACCTTTGTTTGGCTGCGGACAATCATCCCCTCGTAGGGCGGAATCTTGGCGATCAGTTCTTCCTCCGGCAGCGTCGGGGAGACTTCGGCCTCGATCCCCTGCTCCCGCAGAATCGCCACCGCCTGCTCTGAAACATTATCAAGCACCAGAACTTTCATCCATCAACACCTCCGTCACATATTCCCTCTGGCAAAGCCATATAAAAAAAGCCCCTCATCCCATAGGGACGAGAGGCTCGTGGTGCCACCCTACTTCTCTCTGCCGCCGGCAGAGACTTAGCGACCCGGAAACTGCTTTCCGGATCAAATCGTAACGGATCATTCCGGCCGGAATTACTAACCGCCCCACGCCGCAAGCGTCTGCGGGTTCCTTCCGGCAGCTCCAGACCGGGAACATTTTTACCGCCGGTACAGGCTTACACCAACCGCCTGCTCTCTAGGTCCCAAACGGTAAAAACAAAGTCCTTCCTCGCCTTTACCCAAACAAATGTATAATTATTCCTATTAAATGTTATTTGTAATTATAAGGGCGCCGGCGATTAATGTCAATATCAAATTTTTGACGTTTTTGCAAAAAGTCCTAAACCACGTTAATCTGGTAGTTGTTCTCCACGGTTTCTTCCTGGTCCAGCCATTGGAGATTCAACCGGTAGACACCCTTGGTCATCAGCATGACGGAGACTTCGCCGAGGATCCGGGTCTCTTCGTCCGGACGGGGCTGGACGGTCCACTGGTCTTTCCAGACCAGTTGCCCCCGGGGGTCGGTCAGCCGGGCTTTCACCAGGACCGGCGGTTGTTCGGAATCAATCCGGTCATTACTGAAACAGATCGGAGCCTGCAGAAGTGTACCGGTCCGGTATTTTTCCCGGGGTAAAAGGGCAAAGACATAAACCGGCCGGTAACAAAGGGCCGCCATAGCAAAACCCTCCTTGGGGCGGCCTTCTCCATTCACCACCGACCAGGAGAGCCCCGTGTCCAAAGAACGGAAACAGAAGAAAAGCATGCCACCGGTAGGTTTATATTTATGAAAGCGCAGGCGGTCGATGTAAAAGCGCAGGGTTTCCGCCTGTTGCTTCTGGCTGCGGACGCGTGTTTTTTCATCCGGTTCGGCCGAACCGAGTGCCGCCCGGCCAAACCAGGAGACAAAGCGGATCCGGCGTTGTTTTGCGCCCCGCCGGTACTGGTCAAACCGGTGAATCTCTTCCGGGTACTGGAAATTGAACCCGGTATCGACCGCCGTCCGAAACGATCCTTGGCCCGAAACGGAGATCACCGGCCGCCCCGGATCGATCTCCGCCAGGCGCTGGGCCAACTTCTGCACGACCCGGTAGAAGTTGACATTGGGCCGTTCCGGCGGCAACGCTTCAAACCCGCTCTGGTTGCAGATCGTCCAGATCGCCACCGACGGGTGATTACCCAGTAGGTTATAGGCTGCTTCCACCTGCTGCAAAAGGTTGGTCAGGTTGTTAAAAGTCGACCCGCCCGGGAGGGGAAAATCTTGCCAAACAAGAATTCCGGCCTCATCCATAGCTTGGTAAAATTCGGGCTTCTCAATGTGCTGGTAACAACGGACCATATTTTGGTGGCTCTGCCGCAACAGGTCAATCTCTCGCTGGTAGTCATCCTTCTCCACCTTGCTCAGGTAAAGCGCGGGCGGGAGATAATTACTCCCTTTCACCAGCAGGCGCTGGCCGTTGAGATAGGGGATCATATTCTGGAGAGTAAAAGTCCGGATTCCAAAGAGCATTTCCTGGGCATCCCAAGTTTCCCCCAGCGCCTGCAAGGTCAGACTGGTCCGGTAGAGACAAGGTTGCCCCCGATCCCAGGTCTGCCAGGGACGGACACCGTGAAGTATAAAGCGGGTCGCAAATTGGTTAGTCCCTTTCTCCAATTTGAGCGGAAAAACCTGTTGGTAACTCTGACCGTCAAAATTATGGGGAACAAGTTGCAAATGGACGTTGATCTCCGCCGGCCGGGCTGCGTATACCTCCAGCTTTAAACTGAGGGTTGCGACATCCTCCGCCAACTCCTCCGTGCGTAAATGCCAGCCTTCGATGAAAGCCGGGCCGCTGCTGAGGATCCGCACCGGCCGCCAAATACCACCGGGGTTGAACCCTTCCGGGAAAACGGGATGGCCCGTAAAAATTCCGGTTAAAACCGGCACCGTCGCCCCGTCGCCTTTTTTCCCGGGCGACTCCACCTCCAAGAGGATCTGGTTCTCTTCCCGCAAATAAGGGGTGATGTTATAGGAGGAAGGATAGAAATAGCCCTCCTGGCCCCCGATCGCATAGTTATTAAGGTAAACCCGATATTTATAGAAAACGCCCCCGATCTCCAGGCGGTAAATCCGGTCCGCTTCCGGTGTAAATCGGAAATTCCGCCGGTAGACCATTTTCCCGGCGTACCCGGAAAATTCCTTAAGCTCCTGCCATTGACCGGGAATCTCTTGTTGGACCCAGCCTTCAGCGGGAACCTCCTCACTCAACCAGAGGCGACTAAACTCCGCCACCGGATGCAGCTCCCAGATCCCACCCAAGTCCATCTTTGCCAACACTACGCTCCCCCCTTGAAAAACTCCCCTTACACCATACTATTTGGCGGATCCTTGCCTTTTTCCTCTATAAATTTCTATAATTTTTAACAAAAGGTCTTTTTCACCATTCTATGATGATGGATGCTCATTTATGGGGAGCAATTTCAAGGCAGTTCTCCGGAAAGAAAAACCGACCCTTGCTCCCAGTGCATAACGGGTCTCTTTTCCGGTTAAAACTTTGATGGTCAAGCCGTGGTCGGTTTTCACCTCGGCATACGAGGCGTATCCCAGATACTCCCAGGTGGTAATTGTCCCGCGGTAAATGGGGGTTTCGGTCTCAAGAATCACATCTTCGGGGCGGACCATCAGGTAATAGCACCCGCCGGTTTTCTCCGTCTCCCCTGCGTCGTTCCCCTGGTTTTCCGCGGCCGGAATGATAAACTCCTGTCCGTCCCGGGGGCGAATCAGCAGCCCTTCGGCGGTGGGCAAGGCGTTACACGGAATCAGGTTGGCATCACCAAGAAAGGTGGCCACAAAAGGATGTGCCGGGCTGGTATAGACTTCGGTTGCCGTCCCCACCTGAAGAATCCGGCCGGCTTGCATCACCGCCAACCTTTCCGAAAGAGCGAGGGCTTCCTCCTGCTGGTGGGTGACGAAGATGACGGTAAAGCCCAGTTTAATCTGGAGCTCTTTCAGTTCGCGCCGGAGACGCCGCCGCAAGCTATAATCTAGAGCGGCAAAAGGTTCATCCAGGAGGAGAAGCAAAGGTTCGGGAGCCAGAGCACGGGCCAGAGCCACCCGCTGCCTTTCCCCGCCGGAAAGCTCCTGGACCCGCCGGTCGGCCAGCGCGGTAATCTCGAAGACCGACAGCATGGCTTGGACCCGCTCCCGGCGTCGCGCCGCGGGCAGACGCCGGACCTTAAGGCCATATTCGATGTTTTCGCCTACAGTCAAGTGGGGAAAAAGCGCATAATCCTGAAAAACAAAACCGATCCGCCGGTCGGCCACGGGAACCGTGGTCAGATCCCGGCCGTCGAGAACAATCCGCCCCTGGTCGGGCTGGACCAAACCGGAGATCAACCGGAGCAGGGTGGTTTTCCCGCAGCCACTGGGTCCGACCAACGAGAAAAACTCGCCCTCCCCCACGGTCAGGTTGGCCGTTAACCGAAACTCCGGGTAATCCTTGGTGACATCGATCTGTAAAAAGTTTTTCGTCATTGCCTCCTCCCTTCCCCGTGCCCGCCGGGTTCCGAACCGGGATAACCCACCTCGACCACTGAAAAGAGCGCCGCCGCCAGCAAGATAAAGATGGTCCCCAACGCAATCGCCTGCGGAAAATTGTAATGTCCAATCAAACGATAGACCGCCACCGACAGTGTGATCACTTTCCCCTGGCCTAACACTAAAACCGCCGAGAGATCGCCCAACGAGAGGGCGGCCCCGTAAGCAAAAGCACTGCTTAATGCTTTCCGCATCAACGGCAGTTCCACCGTGCGGAAAAGTTCCCACCCGGACGCACCTAAACTTTGGGCGGCTTCAATCAATTCTTCCCCCCACTCCCGCCGCGCCGTACGTAAAAGCGCATAGACCAGAGGAAAAGCCAGAAAGACCTGAGCCCAAACGATTAAGAACACCGGCGGCAGGGTGGGTCCAACCAGTTTCAACAGGCCAAAGGCGAAGGTCAAAAAGGAGATCCCCATCGGCAATTGCAGCCAAAGGTCAATTCCTCCCCATGGCTTTTGCCGCCGCGCCCGGGCCAGTATATAGGCGAGGACCATCGTGAGCAGACCCACGGTAACCGCCAAGACGAGACTGGTCCCGACCACCGCCCATAACTCACGCCCCACCACAAAACGGAAACTCGTCCCGAACAGTTGCCGGTAATTATCCAACGTCCAGCTCCCGTCGGGCAGCCCTCTTTTTTTAAAGGAGCGGAAGAGGACAAAAAACAGGGGCATAAAAAAGAAAAGCAGACTGCCGGCCAGATAAAAGAGGAAAAGCACGGTTTTAACCGGATATTTTTTCAATTGCAAAGGCGGCAGCGGACTAAGTTCGCCGCTTTCCCGCTGGGCCAGCCGCTGAGTCCACCGCTGCAGGGCGAGGACTCCGGCCAGCAGCAGCATTTGCACCCCGGCCAGCATGGAAGCATGGGTAAAACGGAGTTTATTATTGTATTCGATATAAATCAGCACTTCAAAAGTCTGGTACAGATAGCCGCCCAGTACCAGGACGACGGTAAAACTGAGGAAGGAATAGAGAAAGACCAGGATCCCCAGATAACCAATGGTGGGCACCAAAAGCGGCAGGATCACCCGTCGCCAAGTGATCATCCGCCCCGCGCCCAAAGCGGTCGAGGCCTCCTCCAACTTCGGACTGATCCGCTCCCAGCGCTCCCCCAACATCCGCAGACAAAAGGCGAAGTTGTAAAAAACGTGCGCCAACACAATCCCTTTATACCCGTACAATCCGGTGAAAGCCAAGTTGCGTCCGGGGAAAAGCCGCGCCAGCCAGGTGTTGAGGATGCCGTTTTGTCCGTAAAAGACGACCATGGCCAGGACAACCAGGATCCCCGGAAGCATAAAAGGAAGAACCATCACACTCCGGAGGAGTTGTTTCCCTGGAAACTCGTAGCGCCCGAAAAAATAAGCCCCGGGTACGGCCAAGACTAAACTGAAAAAGGCGCTCCAAAAGGCCTGGCTCACGCTGAAGGCCAAAACGCGCCGGAACTGTCCGGAACGAAGAAAGGCCAGCAGTTCCGGCCAGGCCTGCGGACGCAGGAAGGCCTGGCCGAGAACGGCCAGCACCGGAAGGAAAAAAAGAACGAGCAAGATCAGGGACAAGGTGTTTGGCCGGTTTCTGACGCCGGTCATTCGTTGATCACTTGCTCCCAGGCGGACAACCACCGTTCAAGATTGGCCGCCACCTGATCGGGCGGAAGATTCAACAGCCGATCGGCCTGGGCGGCCACCCGGAAGCTATCGGGCAGTTTGACGTCACTCCGTACCGGGTACATAAACTGATTTTCCGGGATCAGCGCCTGGAATTCGGGGGACAGGATATAATCAACCAGGCGCTCCGCGTTTTGCAAATTGGGGGTTCCCTTTACGATCCCAACCCCTTCGATCTGGGCGTAGGCCCCGCCGTCCAGAACCAGTGCTTTATATCTTTCCGTTCCCTCCGCGATCAGGTGATAAACCGGACTGGCCCCGTAAGAGACCACCAATGGTACCTCGCCGCTGGTAAAGATGCCATAAGCTTCATCCCAGCCCGGGGTGATCGTAAGCAGATTGGGTTTTAAGGCCCGCCAGAAATCAAGATAGCCTTCTTCGCCAAAAAGGGCAATGGTGGTCAGGAGAAAGACCTGTCCCGGTGAGGAAGTCAGCGGGTTCTCCACCACGATCTTCCCTTTATACTCCGGCTTGAGCAGATCCCGGTGGGAAGCGGGAACGCTTTCTAAACGTTCACTGTCGTAGTTGAAGACCACATACCCGTAATCAAAGGGGGTCATATGAAACTCTGGATCAAAAATCAGATCGGGACGGATCCGGTCCGCCGCCTGCGGTTTATAGGGGGTAAAAATTCCCAGCTCCAAAGCTTTGGGCAAGTAGTTGTTGTCAAGGCCAATCACCACATCGGCCTGGGGTTTCTCCTTCTCTTGAGCCAGTTGGTTCAGAAGCGGCCCCGTGTCGGAGAACGACCGGAATTCCACTTTGACACCGTATTCCTTTTGGAAATGGTTGACGATCTGCTCCACCAAGACCGGTGGGAAGCTGGCGTAGGTATACACCGTGAGCGGCCGTTCCGGCCGGCCGAAATACCCGCGCCAAAGAAGCGAAAACACCAAAACTAAAACCAACACCAGCACCAAAAGTAAGCCCCTTCTTTTTAAAACCATCATCAATTCCTCCTTACGGGATGCAACCACGAAACAGGGCTTAAAGAAAAAAACCCCATAAAAGGGGACCACAAGCTAAACTCCCTACGCCGGCATTACCCGGATCAGGTTCCAAGGGTATAATCTCAGCCCTTTCGAGCACCCCTTTTAATTTACACTTATCGTACCATATTTTATGCCTCGGGGCAAGAAGCCGGAGAAGAAAAGGAAATGGATTCAAGGAGCACCACCGCCTGGGCGGCAATTCCTTCCTCCCGTCCGGTGAAACCCAAACCCTCAGTGGTGGTTGCTTTTACATTGACGGCCGTCTCCGGCAGTCCCAGCAGGGTCGCCAGCCGCGCCCGGATCTTGCCCCGGTAAGGGGCCAGTTTCGGTTTCTGCGCAATCACGGTCACGTCCAGGTTAACCGGTTTCCAGCCCGCCGCCTTCAGTTTGGCCATTACTTCCCTTAAAAGCAGCGTGCTGTCGATCCCGCAATAAGCCGGATCGGTATCCGGAAACAGTTCCCCGATGTCGCCCGCCCCGGCGGCCCCCAGGAGGGCATCCATCACCGCGTGGATTAGGACATCCGCGTCGGAATGACCGGCCAACCCCACCGGAGCGGGGATCTCCACTCCACCTAGGACCAAACGGCGTCCTGTCACCAGCCGGTGGACATCAAACCCTTGCCCCACCCGGAGCGCAGGCACTGTAGGCGCCGGCCGCGACCCGGACGCCGCCGTTTCTGCCGTCAACACCGGGGCCTCTTCCCCCGTCATTTCCCCCGTCGCTTGGCCCGCTTCTACCGCGTTTAGCAGGGCAGCGGCCGCCGGGATATCCTCCGGGGTGGTGATCTTTAGGTTCCGGTAGGAACCGGGAACAATCCGGACCGGATGGCCGGTCCTTTCCACCAACGCCGCATCATCGGTCATTTTCTCCCCACCCGCCTGGGCCTGAGCATAGGCCTGCCGCAGAAGCGGCCAGGAAAAGACCTGGGGCGTCTGGGCCGCCCACAGGGTTCGCCGGTCCGGGGTTTGTGTTATAACCCCGTCGGGCCCCACCACTTTAATGGTGTCTTTCACCGGAACCCCAACGCAAGCCGCCCAGGTTTCTTGGGCTACGGCAAGGGCCAGGCGTATGGTCTCCGTTTCCACCAACGGCCGGGCGGCGTCATGGATCACCACCAAACGCTGCTCCGGCGGCACCCGCCAACCCGACCAACTTTCCACGGCCGCCAGGGCATTGGCGATCGAATCCTGCCGTTCCGGTCCCCCCGCACAGAAAATCACCTCTTGCCCAAGACCGGCCGCCTTTAGCTCTTCGGCAAAGAACGGCTGGTCTTCCGGGGCCACCGGAAGGAAAAAGGCGGTGATCTCCGGGAGGGACAACGCTTCCAGGGTACGCCGCAAAATGGTTTTCCCCGCTAAAGGAAGGAGTAGTTTCTGCGTCTTGGGCTGTCCTGGTGTCCGCATCCGCCGCCCGGAACCGGCCGCCGGGATTATGGCCACCACCTGCCAATCGGTCCGCTTCTCCATTTGCCATCACCGTCCATCAACTAGATTCTGTTCGTTACTTGTTTTCACCTGTCTTAAAATGTGCTCCCACATGCGCCTTTAGCTCCTACTTTCAACTTCTCCTGCTTCATCCGGCACGTATTCCAAGAGATCACCCGGTTGGCAGTTTAGTGCACGACAGATGGCATTCAGGGTGGAAAAGCGAATTGCTTTCACCTTGCCCGTTTTTAAATTTGAAAGATTAACTACGGAAATCTGGACCCGTTCCGCCAGCTCATTAAGGGCCATTTTCCGGTCGGCCAGCACCCGGTCCAGTCTTGTGATAATTGCCAATCTTGATCACCATTCCTTCAAAGGGTTACATCATATTCTTTTCATTATCGAGGCTTTTCTCACCTTATCCAGGCTGATCTCCATAAAGCTCCCTCCAGTCAGGTTAATTTCGCAGGTCGTCTAGACCCATTCTATAAGAATATTTTATCTTTGTCAATAAAAATTTATCGTTTAACGTTAATTTCTCTCTTCCGTTCCTTAAAGCCGGAGGGTTTTAAAAAATAAAAAAAGCGGGTCACCCCGCTTGACCCATCTCCATACAACCGCAGGGGACTTTCCGCCCACACCCCTGCCACTTTTTTTAAGAAAAGCTATAATTCCACTTCTACGAAAGGGAGGAAGCCTTCGCCACTATACCCTCTTTGGGCTTGGCAAAGATCATCCGTCCGGCGGCGGTCTGCAGGACACTGGTGACCGTCACCGTAATCTCTTCGCCAATATACTGACGTCCGCCATCAACCACAATCATGGTGCCGTCTTCCAGATAGGCAATGCCTTGCCCCATTTCTTTCCCGTCCTTGATCACCTGGATCACAACCTCTTCCCCGGGGAGGATGATCGGCTTGATCGCATTGGCCAGTTCATTGATGTTCAGGACCTGAACCCCGTATAACTCAGCCACCTTATTCAGGTTGAAATCGTTGGTGATCACCTTCGCGCCCAAAACTTTGGCCAGGCGGACAATTTTGGTGTCCACATCGCTTAAATCTTCAAAATCCTGGTCGTAAATGCGAATCGTAATACTGCTGTCTTTCTGCATTTTGTTTAATATATCCAACCCGCGGCGTCCGCGGTTCCGTTTGAGCGAATCGGACGAATCGGCAATTCTTTGTAGTTCCGCCACGACAAAGCCGGGAACGATAAAGATCCCTTCCATAAAACCGGTCTGGGCCACGTCCATAATCCGCCCGTCAATAATACTACTGGTATCCAAAACTTTATAAGACGCCTTCCCCGCGGGGAAACGCCCTTTACCTCCACCTCTTTCACCTATTCTCGTGGTTGCGCCCAGGAAATTAAGGATCTCATCCTTTTTGCGGTGGGTCAGACGGCCGATCGTGCCGGTGATCATCAGAATAATCAGTAACGCCAAAGTGTTGCCCAACGGACCGGGCAAGCGGGTAAGGGGCATGGCCACAACAAACAAACCAGAGAGGAGTAACCCAAAAAAGATGCCCAATCCCTCGATGATCAGTTCCGGAACCGTCGTCTTCTGAAAGCTCTCTTCAATCTTTAACCACAAGGCGGGGATGAGAAACTTCGCCAAAAGATAACCCAAGACCAAACCCACAAAAGCACAAGCGGAGATAACCAGCCAGTGGAGATGGGGAAAGAAGGAAAAGACAAAATAATAACCAGCAAAACCGGTAGATAAGCCAAATAAAACTGTTAAAATCTTTGTAAACAACTTTTGGCACCTCCTTTCTTCTTAATTTATCCATAATGATAAATAATATCCCTCGCCGGATACAATCTTTTGGAAAAAACTTTAAAAAATCACCGTTATGGAAGGGGAGCGAAAAAAAAAAGCCAGTCTTCCTGGCGCTAATTTAGACATTCCTCCACCATTGACTGCACCTGTTCTTCGTCAAGGTCCTCCACCATCGCTAATTCGCTGTAAAGAATGTTTTTGGCGTTCTCCAGCATTTTTCGTTCCCCAGTCGAGAGTCCTTTCTCCCGGTCCCGCAAGGACAAACCACTGACGACCTCAGCCACATCATAAATATTGCCAGACTTGATCTTCTCCATGTTTTCCCGGTAACGCCGATTCCAGTTCGACGACATATCCATCTCTTTATTTCTGAGCACTTCAAGGACTTTCTCCACTTCATCCTTGCTGATAATCTCCCGTAGACCGACCAGATCTTTGTTGCAAACAGGAATCATTACCTTCATCTCTCCGCTGGCGAGCTTGATTATATAATAATCTTCCGGGGTTCCGGATACGTTCCGCTGCTCGATGCCCACGATGACTCCGGCCCCGTGCATGGGGTATACTATCCTGTCTCCAACATTAAACATTAAGCTACCTCCAAAGGAAAAGTTTCAACATTAAATAGTATACCACGAAACCGGTCATTATGTCAATTTATATAAAATAATAGATTTTAACAGATTAAATGTATAAAGTCAAGATATTTTTTTACACCCAGGCTATTTTCGTCTTTTCAGATATGGCGGTCCAACAAGACTTGTTCCCGCAGACGCCGCAGCCCATCTTTGATCGAACGGGCTCTTACCTCGCCGATCCCTTCCACTTCATCCAATTCCTCAATCGAAGCCCCCACAATATTCTGGAGGTTGCCAAACCGATGAACCAGGTTTTCAATGACCGGGAAGGGAAGTTTCGGAATCTTTTTTAAGATCCGGTAACCACGTGGAGTGACCGGCACATCCAAAGACTGGACCGAAAAGCCCATCTCTTTAGCTACTCCCGCTAAATCCACCAACTCTTCATAACTCCGACCGAACAGTTCCTCCTGGACCTTTTCCAACTGTTCAAGATTGGGAATATAGTCCTTCAAGACCAGGAGTCCTTCTTCCTCCACATCATACATCAACTCTTCCAACTGCATGTTCACCAAACGGCCTTCCGTCCCCAGTTCATAGATGTAGATCTCGATCTCCTTCGCAATCCGCGAGACCATCGCCGTACGCTGCACCACGGTGGCCACTTCCGTAATGGTCACCAGGTCTTCAAACTCCAAGGCACTTAAATTAACCAGCGCCTGGTCAAGCACACTTTTATATTTCTCAAGGGTTTGCAAGGCTTGGTTTGCTTTCACTAAAATTGTGCTCACATCACGAAGGACATGACGCAAGTTCCCCTTGAAAAGGGTAATCAGATTACGCCGCTGGGATATGGCAATCACCATTTCTCCGGTTTGAATCGCCACCCGTTCCGCCGTGCGGTGTCGGGAACCGGTTTCCCGGGTCGGAATGATGGAGTCCGGCGTTAAATGGGTGTTGGCGTAAAGAATACGCTTCGCGTCGCTGCTTAAGATGATGGCACCATCCATCTTGGCCAACTCGTAGAGGTTCGCCGGGTTAAGCTCCGCGTTGATCTGATAGCCCCCGTCCACTACTTGCATCACCTTTTCGCTGTCCCCCACAACGATCAGCGCTCCGGTTCGCGCGCGCAAAATGTTTTCCAAGCCTTCATAAAGGGCTGTTCCCGGCGCGACCATTTGTAATATCTTTATGATTCCGGAATCATCCCCTGCCACCCTCACATCACACCTCCTCTGACGCTTCAACCGTGCTTATGCCTATTGGTTTTAGGGCCGCTCAAGACCCTGCTTCTGGTAATATGTCCCATTGAAAAGCGGATCATACCTTGCTCTCGAACCACGCACCAAGCCACCGGACGGCCTTTTGGCGTAGAGCCAGTCTCCCGCCAAACCGGACCTTCGGTGTTGCCCCCGTTCCTTTTCTCCCTGGTTGCCGGTGGATCTCTTAGTAAAATCTTCTTAAGATCACGAAAAAATCCTTCCCCACCGGGAAGGATTTTTTCGTATTTTCCGGCTTTTTTCTTGCTGTTTACACTAGGGAAGAGGCTTCGGCGGAGGCTTCATCCCTTTCGAACTTGAGCTGATTCTCCTCCGCCTTCACCCGGATCAGATCCCCGGCGCGGAAACGGCCGCGCAAGATCTCATCGGAGAGCGGATTTTCGATCAACCTCTGGATCGCCCGCCTTAGCGGCCGGGCGCCAAAGAGTGGATCATAGCCTTCTTTGTAGATGATTTCTTTGGCTTCCGGCGAGATTTCCAGTTTAATTCCTTTTTCCTCTAATTGCTTCCGGAGCGTTTTGAGCATCAGTTCGATGATCTGCTCCAGTTCCTCTTTTCGTAACGGGTGGAAGACGATAATATCGTCAATCCGGTTTAAAAACTCCGGCCGGAAGGTCCGTTTGAGTTCATCCAAGACCCGTTCTTTCATCCGTTCATAATCAACGGTTCCCTCATCATCTTTGCTGTCGACCTTAAAGCCGATCGGCCCGGAACGTTCAATCAGGTTGGCACCCACGTTCGAGGTCATAATCAGCACCGTATTTTTAAAGTCAACCGTCCGCCCTTGGGCATCGGTAAGGCGTCCGTCCTCCAGGACCTGCAGCAAGATGTTGAAGACCTCCGGGTGGGCCTTTTCCACCTCATCGAGGAGGATAACGCTGTATGGCTTACGGCGGATCCTCTCCGTCAACTGGCCGCCTTCATCATAGCCGACGTAGCCCGGAGGTGCGCCCACCAGACGGGAGACGGTATGTCGCTCCATGTACTCAGACATATCCAGCCGCACCAGGGCGTTTTCATCCCCAAAAAGAGCCTCCGCCAATGCTCTGGCCAGTTCAGTTTTCCCTACTCCCGTCGGACCCAGGAAAATGAAGGAACCCACCGGTCGCTTCGGATCCTTGAGGCCGGCACGGGCCCGTCGCACCGCCCGGGCCACCGAATTGATCGCCTCGTTCTGGCCGATCACCCGCTGGTGGAGAATCTCTTCCAGCCGCAGGAGACGCTCGCCCTCTCCTTCCTGCAGTTTAGTGACGGGAATCCCGGTCCAACTGGCCACCACCTCGGCGATCTCATCTTCGGTCACGTTTGGCTCCAACCGGCTTTGCCGGTTTTTCCAGTCATTCTGATCCGCGGCCAGCTTAGCCCGGAGTTTCTGCTCCTCATCCCGCAGACTGGCTGCTTTTTCAAATTCCTCATTACGGATCGCCGCTTCTTTCTCCTTTTGCACCTGCTCAATTTTGTCTTCCAGGTCCTTCAGATTGGGCGGAGTCACTGTGGTTTTTAACCGTACTTTGGAAGAGGCTTCATCAATCAGATCAATGGCTTTATCCGGCAGGAAACGGTCGGAGATAAAGCGGTCGGAGAGGTCAACCGCCGCCCGGATCGCTTCATCGGTGATCTTCACCCGGTGGTGTGCCTCATAGCGGTCCCGCAGCCCTTTCAGAATCTGGATCGTTTCTTCCCGGGTCGGCTCCCCAACGATGATCGGCTGGAACCGCCGTTCCAAAGCGGCATCCTTCTCCACATACTTGCGGTATTCGTCCAGAGTGGTCGCCCCAACACATTGCATTTCGCCCCGGGCCAGCGCCGGCTTGAGGATATTGGCCGCATCAATGGCCCCTTCCGCCGCGCCCGCCCCGACCAGGGTATGCAATTCATCGATGAAGAGAATGACATCGCCCGCGCTTCTAATCTCTTCCAGCACCTTCTTCATCCGTTCCTCAAATTCACCCCGGTACTTGGAACCGGCAACCATCGAACCCAGATCAAGGGTGACCACCCGTTTGTTCTTCAAAACCTCAGGCACATCTCCCGCGACGATCTGCTGGGCCAACCCTTCCACAATCGCGGTTTTGCCCACCCCCGGTTCCCCAATTAACACCGGGTTGTTTTTCGTCCGGCGGGAGAGGACCTGAATCACCCGTTCAATCTCCTTCTCCCGGCCAATCACCGGATCCAATTTCCCGACTCTGGCCAATTCGGTCAGATCCCGCCCGAATTGGTTCAAGGTCTGGGTTTTACTGGGGCCACCCCCCTTACCGGCGGGACCGGCACCAACGTTACCCCCAAGCAGACTAAAGACCTGTTTGCGGGCGGTTTCCAAATCCACCCCCAGGTTCTTCAGCACCTGGGCGGCGACCCCCTCGCCCTCACGGATTAACCCCAAAAGAATATGTTCTGTTCCGACGTAATTGTGGCCCATCTGCCGGCTCTCATCCCAAGCCAGTTCCAGAACGCGTTTGGCCCGTGGGGTAAAGGGAACCTCCCCAAAGACCATCTCTTCCCCCACGCCGATAATCTTCTCTACTTCATTCCGGACTTTATTGAGATCGACTCCCAATAATTCCAAAGCTTTTGCGGCAACACCATCTCCCTCTCTGACTAGACCAAGCAGGAGATGTTCGGTTCCGATCACATTATGTCTTAACCTGGCCGCTTCCTTTTGCGCATGAAGCACAACCCGCCGCGCCCGTTCCGTAAATCTTTCAAACATCAATCTTCACCTCTCTTTGACTTCTTTGTTATTATCCCCGCTTCGTTTTCAAATGTTTCCGGATAATCTCCGCCCGGTAGTAATCCCGTTCATGCGGAGCAAGGTCTTTACCCACGAGATGTTGGAGAATAGCCGGACGGATGAGGAAAAACAACTCATTAATCTGTTCGGCGCTAACTTCAGGGATTAACCCTAAATTAACGCCCAATAACACATTATCCCAGAGCCGAAACGCTTCTTCCGAAGAGATTAAACGTGCTTCACTCAAAACCCCATAGGCCCGGTACACCCGGTCTTCCAGCTGCAGGCGGGATTCTTTGGCCAGGAGCGCTTCGCGGGCTGAACGTTCTTGGTCAATCACCTGTTTGGTCACGGAGATAATTTTCCCGATAATCTCGTCCTCACTCAAACCCAAGGTAACCTGGTTGGAGATCTGATACAAATTACCCGTCGACTCCGTACCCTCGCCATAAATCCCCCGTACGCTAAATCCAACGTGGGGAAGGACGGAAAGAACCTTCTTGACCTGATCCACCATATGCAGGGCAGGCAGGTGCAGCATCACCGAAGCCCGCAGACCAGTCCCGACGTTTGTCGGGCAGGTGGTCAGATACCCTACCTTCTCGGCAAAAGCATAATCCACCTCTGCCTCTAATACATCATCAATGTGGTTGGCCGCCGCCCAGGCTTCGTGGAGCGCCAATCCGGGAAGAATACTTTGAATCCGGATGTGGTCCTCTTCATTCAGCATAATCGCGACGGTTTGGTCCTGGTTAAGCATCACCCCGCGGTGGGACGGGTTTTTTAATAAATCAGGACTGATCAGGTACTGTTCGACCAGAAGCAACCGTTCCCCCTGGGCCATTCCGTCCAGACGTTTCAAAGTAAAACCGGTCTTTTTCAGAGCGTTCTCAACTTTCGTAATAACCGCCTCCAGCGCTCGCTCATCGGCCTGGTGCGGGAAGGAATATCCTTGTAAATTACGGGCCAAACGGATCCGACTGCTCACGACCACATCCCCTTCGGGTGCCGGCCCGTGCAGCCAACCGGGGAGTAAGTCTTTCATTCTCTTCTTAAGGTCCAATCCGTCCACCTCCGATACTAAAAACCACTCGTCTATAATTGGTCGCCTCTCTGGGCTTATTCCTTATTTAACTTTTCTTCTTTAGCTCTAATCTCGTCCCGGATCTGGGCGGCTTCTTCATATGCCTCCCGCCGGATGGCCTCCTGCAATCTGCGACGGAGGTCTTCAATCTCTTTTTTAATCCTGACTTTACCTCCGGTCCGCTTGGGGACTTTTCCCGTATGGTTAACGTGCCCATGGATCCGTTGGAAAAGCGGCCCGAGGGATCGACCAAATGCCTGGTAGCAATCGCCGCAACCCAAAAGGCCGATATTCCTAAAGTCAGTAAAAGTCAGTCCACAACTGGAACATTTCTCAATCGCCGCCTGGTAAGGTGAGAAGGCACTTTCCGGCCCGAATTCATGCTCGAGCAAACTGGCCAGCAAATTATGGAAAGAAAAGTTCGGCTCAAAGAGGAATCCCAGTTCTTTACCGGGATCAATCCCGCTTTCCTGGGCGCAGGTCGCGCACAAGTGGGATTCAGTCTTGTGATTATTGACGATCTTCGTCACATGAACCGTCGCCGGCCGCTGTTTACACCGTTCACACCACATTCAACTCACCCCTTCAGTTTAAGCAATTGGTTTCTCCCGTCCGCAGAGCACCAACAGGGCGGTGCGGAGCAAAATGGCCCGGTGCTTATCCTTCTTCTCTTCCGGGAAAACCGGATTCTCCAGTTCCTTATTGATCACTTGCCACAAAAGCCAGGAATCCTTCTCTTCAAGCAGTTCTTCACGAACCAGACGCCGGAGCAGAGCGGCCATCCCTTCCTGGGTGATTTCGGTGCCGATCAACTCCTTGATTTTCTCAAGTACATCAGGATCCTCGTGCCAGTTAGCCCTGGTGATCTTGATGTAACCGCCGCCGCCGCGCCGGCTGACAATCAGGTAGCCGTGATCCATGGTAAAGCGGGTTTCCAACACGTAATTAATCTGCGAAGGGGCACACCGGAACATCTGGGCCAACTGCCGCCGTTGAATCTCAATGCTGTCTCTTTTCGCCAACAGATCCTGGAGATACTGCTCGATGAGGTCAGAAAGCGAACTCATCTTGGCAACCACCCCTTTTCTGACCTTTCCTGACCTTCGTCTTTATTTTAAACCTTCTTACGCCAAGAAGCAAGCACTTTTTTGGTTAATTTTAGGGAAAAAAAAAGAAGGTTGGGAGGTTATTAAAGATAGAGCAAGGGATCGACTCTTTCGCCGTTGATCACCAGTTCAAAATGGAGATGGTTCCCCGTGGCGTTACCGGTTTTTCCTACTTTGGCGATGGGCTGGCCCCGCCTGACTTCATCGCCAACCCGCACCAAATTTTCCGTATTATGGGCGTATTTGGTTTGGTAGGAACCATGATCAAGCACCACGATCAAGCCGTATCCGTTTTGCCACCCGGAAAAAGTGACAATTCCGGCCGCGGCGGCGCGCACCGGCGTCCCGGCCGGGGCGGCCAGGTCAATTCCCCAGTGCATCCGGCCCCACCGTTTTCCGTACCGGGACGTCAAGCGCCCGCCCGGCAGCGGATGGGATAAAGCCAACGGTAAACTGCGCGGCCCACTCCGTCCCCGACTGGTCGCCACCGTCGTCATCCGACGCACGAATATATAATCACCGGATTTAATCTTTTCCGGATTTAAGCCAGGGTTGAGCGCCGTCAGTTCATTAAGACTCATACCGTGGCGCCGGGCAATCGACCAGCAGGTGTCGCCCCAACAGATGCGGTAAAGAGCACGGTTGTCGTCCTCCCCGTTTGCGGCGGGCGGACCCGTGGGTTCCACCCGGCCAGGAGGTTCGTTTGCTACTACGCCCGCCGGGTCGGGCTCGACCGTCAGCATGACCGTCTTCACCACCGGCCGCAAAAGATCGTAAAGGGTTTTCTCCTGGAGATTGTTCAGTCCTTTACCTGCGGCCGGAGCTGAAAAGAGGAACAACACCAGGAAGAAACCGATGCTTTTTCGACCTAAATCAATCTTTAGGTTCTCATCCATCTATTGCCTACCTCCAAAACTCCACCCATGCTGTTATAACCGTTATGGCCGTAAAAAGTGAAAATTACTTACTTTATCATGACCATAACTAATATATTTCATACATAGTCAAGGATTGCCTGATTTACCAGGTTTTCTGTTATAACATTTCCAGCTGGACAGGTGTAAATGTTTGGAGGTGGGAAAAAGCGGCCACGGAGGAAAAGTAAAAAAGGGCAGTTTCAGTTTTGCCCTCTTTTACTCAGGACATTTTCGGCAAAAGAAGAATTGAGGATCAGACTCTGTAATTCTTTATTGTCTTTGGTATGGGCCAACCGGTCCAGAAGCAGTTCCATTGTCTCCGCCGGACCAAGTGAACTTAAGAGTTTCCGCAGCACCCAGGTCATCTCCAACTCTTTCGGGTCAAGGAGGAGTTCTTCTTTGCGGGTGCCGGAACGGACAATATCGATCGCCGGGAAGATCCGCCGGTCGGCTAGTTTGCGGTCGAGATGGAGTTCCATATTACCGGTACCCTTGAATTCCTCATAGATGACGTCATCCATCCGGCTTCCGGTCTCAACCAGAGCGGTGGCCATAATGGTTAAACTGCCACCCTCCTCAATATTCCGGGCGGCCCCAAAGAACCGTTTCGGTTTATGCAGGGCACCGGGGTCCACACCCCCCGAGAGTGTTCGCCCGCTGGGAGGAACCACCAGATTGTACGCCCGGGCCAGCCGGGTGATGGAATCAAGAAGGATCACCACGTCTTTTTTCAGTTCCACCAGCCTCTTGGCCCGTTCCAGGACGAGTTCGGCCACGCGGACGTGGTTCTCGGCCGGTTGGTCAAAGGTCGAGCTCACAACCTCACCCGAGACCGACCGCTCCATATCGGTAACTTCCTCCGGCCTTTCATCGATGAGGAGCACAATCAGGTGAATCTCCGGATGATTCCGGGTCAGACTGTTGGCAATGCTCTTCAGCAAGGTTGTCTTTCCCGCCTTTGGCGGCGCGACAATCATCCCCCGCTGTCCTTTGCCCACCGGCGCGATGATATCCATCAGACGCATGGCGATCTCATTCGGTTGGGTTTCCAGGACCAACCGTTCCTGCGGATAAATGGGGGTCAGCTCCTCAAAATAGTCTCTTTCCTGGTACAAATCGGGATCAAGGTGGTTGACGGCCTGGGTTTTCAGGAGCGAAAAGTAACGTTCATTTTCTTTCGGCGGTCGAACCTGACCGGCAACCAGATCGCCGGTCCGCAGGTGAAAACGGCGGATTTGGGAGTTGGAAACATAAACATCATTCGGCCCCGGTTCGTAGTTATCAACCCTTAAAAAGCCGTAGCCTTCCGGCAAAATCTCCAGCACGCCCTGGGAAAAGATCCTTCCTTCCTGAGTCGCCAGGACTTTGAGCAACTCGTAGATGAGTTCACGTTTCCGGTACCGGTTATAATTGTCAATCCCAAATTCCTTGGCCATTCTCTGTAGTTCGACCAGAGTTTTTGCTTCAAAATCGGCCAATTGCATCTGCTCACCCCAATTACGTTAATTTTGTCCATTCTAACATAAAGCTAAAAATTCACCCGCACCCTGCAGTTCCCGCTTAATTTGCTGCAAAACGTCGGGTTTTTGCTCAGGTTTCAGTTCAAGCCAGGTCCAAACAGTTGTTACAAAGTCCGGTCCGGCATCGTAACCTTCCAAAAAACCAACGCCCGTTTCCTGAGCCAGATTATCAGCCAGGAAGACCAGCGCCACCGCCACCCAGTGGTTTCTGGTTTGGACCGGCCGGTGGTGGTGGCGGATGACCTCAACCAAAAAGGGAGGAAAGTTCCATTTTTCCGCCACCATCTTCCCCACCTGCGTGTGGTTGAAGCCTAAAACTTTTTCCTCGGCCCGGACCAACGGGACCCCGGCGGTAGTCGTTAAAGCAACGATCTCGTCAAATTCGGCATTTAAGCATAGATCCAAAAAGAGAACCCCGATATCATGCAGGAGCCCGGCGATGAAGACATCTTCTTCAAACGGCAGCCCGGCGCGGCGGGCCAAGATCCTGGCCCCAATTGCGGTAACGACGGCATGTTGCCAAAGGGCCGCCCGGTTAAAAACTTTCGCCTCTCCCCTCATCCGGAAAAGGTCGGCAATGGAGATACTTAAAACTAGTTCTTTCAGGGTCTTGTAGCCCAGGATCACAATCGCCTGGCCTACCGTGGTAATGTGACGGGGATAGCCATAATAAGCGGAGTTGACCAGTTTTAGGACGCGGGCGGTTAAGGCTTGATCATGTTTGATGACTTGCTCCAGATCCGCCGCGGAAGAACTGGGGTTGTCAAGGAGGCCGACCACCCGTTGGGCCACCAACGGCAGCGTCGGAAGCTCCCGCATCCTCCGTTCAACAAGATCAAGGGGGGTCATCTTCGCCAACTCCCATTACTGTTTTTGCTTATAACGGGCCAACACTGAGGAAAGACACTTTGGAATTTCAGCGAGGGGTAATTGGTAGTGAACGGCGCCAATTTCTGCGGCGACCCGGGGCATCCCGTAAATGACACAGGAAGTCGCCGCCTCGGCAATGGTAATCCCACCGGCTTCCTTGATGAGCTTTAAGCCATAAGCACCGTCAGCCCCCATCCCGGTTAAGAGTACTCCTACCGTATTTTCTTTATACACAGCCGCCACAGAGTTGAAGAGGTAGTCGACGGAGGGGCGATAGATCGCATCACTTTGCTCCAGTTTAATCCGGGTTTTCCCGTCTTTCCGCACCACACCGGTCTGGAGTCCGGACGGGGCCACCAAGACTTGCCCGGGCCGCACTTCATCGTTCTCCTCGGCCACCTTTACCTTCAAGGCCGAAAGCGAACCTAACCGTGCGGCAAAACTCTGCGTAAACTCAGCCGGGATGTGCTGGGCAATGATCATCCCCCAGGGAAAATCCGGCGGAATTTGAGACAGCAGATAACGCAGGGCGCGGGGTCCGCCGGTGGAAGCCCCAACGACCACAATCCCAGTGGATGGTACATTATCAAAGTCTTGTTCCGGAACCGGCTCCGCCACCGGCAGTTGTTCTATAATCTCGGGCCGGACCTCGGCAGCCGCTTTTACCTTCAGGACCAGCTCATCCTGGATCTGCCACAATTCTTGCGAGGGCTTGGCCACCGGTTTGGTCACAAAATCAACCGCACCCAGCTCCAAAGCTTGAAGGGTTTGTTCGCCCCCCTCCACCGCAATCGAACTGACGACCACAACCGGCAGGGGATGTCGCCGCATCAATTCGGCCAGCATCGTAAGGCCATCCATGCGCGGCATCTCCAGATCCAACGTTACCACTTGCGGACGGTAAAAGTCAATTTTGTTCAAAGCGTCAATCCCGTCGGTCGCCACTGCTACCACTTTAATCCCCGGATCCGACTCCAGCATTTGCTTGATCAGTTGACGCATAAAGGCAGAATCATCTACTACCAGAACGGTAATCGCCACGCTCGCTCGTCCTTTCTTCGAATCTAGTCGGCATTACCTCTCAGTTTCTATTCGCGAGACTCCCCTGTGATCCTGCTTTTCCCGGGTAAAGCCCGGTTTTTGTGTCACGGCGCACAGATAATCCGGCGCACCTGGTACTCCCAATCAAAAAGGAAAAAACAAACCTCGCCCGGGGCTGGTAGAGGACTGGTGGCGGAGAAGAGCGGTGAGAGGCGGAACTGGTTGGCTTGGGCATGGTCAAGGGGTTGAACCGTCAGGAGACCGCGTTCCGGGTCAATGGTGAGGACTTCCGCTTCCACCCCGACGTACCAACCATCCACCAAACGAAGAACGCCTGCCCGGTCAAGATAAAGACGGGCATCAAAATTAAAACCGGGTGCGATCGGCCGCAGAGCCGTACAAAGCCCGGCCCGGCCATTGACAAAAACCTCCGCGTCCTGATGGGAAAAGAAACTTTCCTCGTGGTCGCTGGCGCGGAAACGGAACCCGTCCGCCGTTACGTCCGTAATCTCTCCTTCAAGGCAGACCAACGGTCCCCAGTTTTCGGTGGCGCTGTGGAGGGCTTGTTCGACCTGGTTACGGCTGGGGAAACCGAAAACGTTGGCCATGGCTTCCGCCCGTAATCCAATCAAAATTATAAAGAAAATAACCGTTCCCCATGTAAGCTTTTGTTTCATCGGCTAACCACCCCTTATTCCCAGTTTCGGCCAAAATAAGGGGGGTTATACCTCAGCCACCGAAATTATCTTACGCTATCCGTAACGAACGGTTGCGGTCAATCTTGGTCTATCCTTTAAAAAACTTCCCCTAAACTAAAGTGCCAGCGTGGAGCCCTGTCTTCGGAATTGAGCGGGACCGCATAGTCAAAACCAATATTTAACCCGAACAAGAAAAACTTAAAACCAAAGCCCACACCCACCGACGGACTGGCCGAAACACGCCGGTCCCCGTCCCAAACCCAAGCTGCATCGGCAAACGCACCAAGGGAAAAAGCGGTACGGCGGCGTTCTTGGTAAGAACGCGGCCATGCCAACAATCGTAGCTCCAGATTGGTCAGGATAAAGCCGTCACCCCGGTAACGGTAGGCGGGATAACCCCGGAGGACGGTATCGGCCAAGGTGCCTAAAAGCCCTTGGTTGGTCACGGTACCCAAACTACTGACATTCACCTGTTGAATTCCTCCGAGCGCAAACCCCCGGTGGCTTGGATAGTACCCCCAGATCTTCCCGGTACGGAGGCAAAAGATCAGAGAAGTACGGTCTCCCGACCAGTAACGCCGGTAATCCCCTTCCACTTTAATATTTTCATAAGCGGTCCCCAGGAGCGGATAGGCTCCGCCTAAACTGACATACCCCCGGGAGCCCGCTTGCCGGAGAAAAGAAAAATCATCGTGGGTAAGGGTGGCCTCGACCCCAAAAAGCGAAGCGTCGTCCACCGGATATCGGAAGTCTTCCAAAGGAGAAAAACTCTCCCACTGTAACCTTAAATCGAGACGATCCTCATTGCTGTAATGACGGCTGGCCAGTAGACTGACACCTCTTTGCAGCTCCCAAAAGCCAAGACCCCAGGGGGGGCCGGTGAAAACCGGCATCTGATAAAAGTTTAGTCCGTAGGACCAGTAGGGAGTATGATAGGTATAGCCCAACACCAGGTTGATGGTCTCCTCCCCCTGCGCCAGAAGGATAAACTCCAACTCCTGATCCCGGAGGATACTGCTCATCTTTCCGTAAGTCGCCGCGTAAAAAACACCATCGTACATGATGAAGGGGATAAAATACTCCAACTCCAGCTGGGAACGGTACTCTTCATACTCCATTGCCACCGCCCGGACGGGGACGACACCAACAAAGAAGAAAAGGAGTACCAGCAGTAAGCCTGACCAGCGCCACCGGTTATTTTGTTTATTCATCATATTTATCCTCCCCCGGTTGGTAGCGATAAAGCTCGAAATTACGGTCGTTATAAAGGGTAACCAGAAAATCACCGGCCGTCGGGACCACCCCAAGAACGGATTCGCGGTAAGGCCAAAGAGGGTTCGTGGTCCCGTGGGCTGAATCAACGACCGCCACCCGGTAGTAACCCCGCTCCCCCGTCAAGCAATAAAGGTCCCCGGTGGGGCTCCAGACCGGGTCCCGGTGGTGCGCAGCGCCCTGGGTCAGCAAACGCACTTTATCGCCGTCCCAGAGGTAAAGCTGGTCAAATTGCCCCCGGGGGGAAACAAACGCCAGCCGCGAACCGTCGGGGGACCAAGCCGGATCCGTCTCGTCGACTTCAGAGTCGGCAATCACTCCCAAAAGTCGTCCCTCTGGATCAACCAGGAAAAGGTCGGCATCACCCTTGATATTGGCCACTACAGCCAACCGGTCCCCCTGGGGGGACCAGGCCACGCCAATGGGATTGGTGATCTCCAGTTCCACCGGCGTCTCCACGCCGGAGGCCAAATCTAACCGGTAAAGCCGCCGGTCGCCTTCTTCGTCGGAGAGAAAAACCAGTTGCCGCCCGTCCGGTGCCAAGTCGTAAGCAAACACAGTCCGTTTGGTCAGTGCCCTGACTTGGTCGCCATCGGCCTGGAATAGATCATAGAGCCGGCCCTGGCAGGTGGAGAGGAAAAAAATTTGACCGTCCGGGCCAACCTTAACCATCAATTGGTTGCGGTAGTCTGGATAGAGCGGATCGGCCTTTTCAGTATAGGCGGGCGCCTCCGCTCCCGCCCGGTAGATCTGGGGCAGTTCCTCCCGCCAGTCGTTCCACAGTTCCTTAAGCGTCCGGCCGAAGAGTTTTTCGAAGGTGCGGTCCCGGTGGCCTTCCTTCACCACCGCTTCCAGCATTACGCACAGCTTATCTTGGCCATATTTCCGGGCGATGTAATCAATCAGGGACCAGGCTTCCGCGTAGTGAAGATTGCCACTGACCGCCGAGATCTCATTAAGCGAATCCACCTGGTCCCGTAGGACCACGTCGCGGAGGGCAACCTCCCGGTTGGGGAATCTGGTCTCCGCCGGCATATAGTATTCGGCCAGCCCTTCCGCAATCCAACCCGGTACGTTGTTCCCCATCCCGTACAAAATGTGGTTTTTGAAAGGGCCAATCGTAATCAAATGGGTGATCTCATGGGTCAAAACGCCCCGCAAGTCCCGGTAAGTCGGCTGTCCAATCACCACCAGCCGGTTGACCAGTATGTGGGCAACCCCTTCGGAAGTGTCATCGAACGATACTCCGCTGGCTTGTGAATTCTGGTACTCCTTCCGCGACGCAAAGAGAATCACCCGGATTTTCCGGTATGGGTTTAGGGTAAAAAGGTTGCGAAAATCAGGATAGACGCGGCCAAAGGCATCTTCTTCCAAGATACGGGCACTGCGTTCCGCCAGTTCCTCCAGGCCCTGGTAGAAGAAGATCTCAAAATGGGGTGTGACCAGTTTTTTCCATTCCAACGGGCGGGGCAGCGCTTTCACGCGTCCAAAACGGTATTCGGCCCCGGTTCTACTTAGCTCCACCGCCGACTGGGCGGGAAAAGTCAAAGCGAAACTGGCCAAAAGCAGCAAGAAAAAAAAGAGCGGGAGACGGCGGTGTTTCTTCATCCTGCACCTCAAAGTATGTTTTTCGAAATATTCACCTGGTCTGGTCAGTCTTTTATATGTTTCCATAAAGCGACAGCAATTCCTGCCGGAAATTAAAACAAAAAAAGAGGTCGTTTCCTCTTTTTTCCGTGACGGCTAAACAAAGCCAACCATTGGTTTATACAAGTTAGTAGCAAGGCTTCCCTCACTTAAAGATCTTACCTAAAAGACCTTTGCTTCTTTGGCTGAGCGATTCATTGCTGTAGGTGAGGGCATTAATCTCTCCCGTCAACCCGATTTTCCCTTGTTCCAGATTCAACAGGGTTAAATGAAGATTTTCGCCTTTAATCAACAGCACTCCCGCGGTGGTCTCCAGTAAAA
Organism: Capillibacterium thermochitinicola; assembly: GCF_013664685.1. NCBI lineage: Bacteria > Bacillati > Bacillota > Capillibacterium > Capillibacterium thermochitinicola. The sequence continues at coordinate 50,849 of NZ_JAAKDE010000019.1, read as the reverse complement.
GGGCAGTCGGGTCGTAACTACCCACATTGGTGACCCCGTCGATGGTTAATTTTTCCCGGTGGACCAGGGTTAATTGATGGTTGTTCTTTACTCCCTTCTGCTCCATCCTTGCCACCTCTGATCAGATTTTTCTTACAAACTATCATATGAGCAAAGATGGGCATTTGGAACAAAAAGAGCTATAGAGTACAAACCAAGTACCTACCCAGCCGCGGGAACCCTGAAGTAATCCCCGCTTGGCTTGGGGTTTTGTCGCCAAAAAAGCTGTCAACCGTAACCGGTTGACAGCTTTTTCTTTCCTTTTCGGTTTACTAGATGAAAATTACCTCGTCCGGTATTTATCTACCACAATTTCTCGATCTTTACTTCCGGGTAATAGTGCTTAATAATCTCCTCCGGTTTTTTCCCTTTTTTAGCCAAGGCATGGGCCCCCCACTGGCATAACCCGACGCCATGGCCAAAACCCCGGCCTTCCAAGGTGATCCCGTCGGCTTCGTGCTTTATATCGGTCAGCCAGATGGAACGCATATCTTGCGGACCGATGGCAATCCGGAAATCGGCCCCCGGGACGGTCGCTTCCCCGTCAGACCCGGTGAATTTCAGTTCCCGCGCCCGGTGTGAATCTTTACTGCGGGAAGCCACCGCCATCCGGGAAACGGTGCCGATTTTTTGGCCCAGTTCGGAAAGGGCGGCCGTGAGCTCCTGGAAGGTGAATTTCTTTTTCCAAAACAATTCTTCATCGGGAATTACTTCCGCTTCCGGGCAGGAGACCGAGCGCATATACGGGGGTTCCGGATCCTTATAGGCCAACCCGTCTTTGGCTAAGGCGGTACGCCCACCACAACTGGCCGAGAACCACCCTTTCACATACCGCCCGCGGTAAGTCATAACTTGTCCCGCCGTCATCTGGACGGCGCGCCGGATCTCCGGCGTAATGGCGTCGGCGTTATACGCTTGTGCTTCTTCCTCATCCGTGGAAATATCGGTATTATGTTGCTTCTTGGTCCCACCGTCGGCGATAAAATCCATCGTGAAAGTCCGGGCGACAATCGCCTGCGCCGCATAAGCCTCCACGGGCCAGTCCGGCCTCATCTCACCGGCCACCACACCCATGAGGTATTCTTCGATCGGCATCTTCTTCGTCTCTTTTGTTTTGTGGAAATAGACGGTGATCTCCGGCTCTTTATTCAGTTTTTTAGCCACGTTCCCTTCCGCACCTGGACAGCCCATTAAAAACGGAACCAGTAATAACAGCGCACAGGCAAACGAAAAAAACTTGCGGATGTGTTTGGGCGGCAACATCTTAATTCCTCCCCCTTCTTTGGTTCTAGGATTAACTTAACCGAAGGGCGGAGGATTATACAGACCGCGTTTATACCCGCTTCTTTTCTTCCTCCCAAAGCTGGTCCATTTCTTCCAACGTCAGTGCGGAAAGGTCCTGCCCCCGCGCGGCAGCCCGTTCTTCCAAACAACGAAAACGGCGGACAAACTTTTCGGTACTGCGTAGCAACGCCAGTTCCGGCCGGATCTTAAGAAAACGGGCCAGGTTAACCAGGGAGAAAAGGAGATCCCCGAATTCTTCCTCCAGTCTCCGCTGGTCGGCTTCGCTCTTTACCCCGGCTTCCCAGACGGCCACCAATTCTTCCGCTTCCTCCTTAATCTTCGCGAGTGGTCCCCGTACCTCCGGCCAATCAAAACCAACCCGGGCGGCTTTTGCTTGTACCTTCTCCGCCCGCATTAAAGCCGGAAATGTAGTCGGCACCCCGGAAAGAGCCGAGCAGGGCTCCGTTTCTTTCTCCCGCGCCTTAATCGCTTCCCAGTTGGCCACCGCCGCCTCGGCTCCGGTCACCTCCTGATTATCAAAGACATGGGGATGGCGACGGATCAGTTTGGCGTTAAGGTCCGCAAGGACATCCGCCAGGGTAAAGTGGCCGCTCTCCGCTGCCAGCTGTGCATGGAAGACGACTTGTAACAAAAGGTCCCCCAGTTCTTCCCGGAGGTGGGCCGGGGATTCTTCCTCCAGTGCTTCCAAAACTTCGTACGCCTCTTCCAGTAAATATGGTCTTAAAGAACGATGGGTCTGTTTCCGATCCCAAGGGCACCCCCGTTCGCTTCTTAGAGTACGCATAATCTCTTCCAACCGTTCCAACTCGCGACCACTATTCACTTTCTTTCTCCCCTTCACTTCGGATTTCTTCGTTTAAACTTAGACATCCACTTCTCCGTCTATACCGTAGGGATGAAGCATAGTTAGTATCCCCCATCCGTTTGCCCCGAAGACGCCAAGAACTTCTCCTTTTGTTCTTTTTTGTTACATAACAAACCAGGTTGTCCGTCCCTTTCCGCGCCGGAAAAGCAAAGTTTCAAAGCAAAATTGAAAAAGCATGTATACCCGCCACCCAAACTACATAAGATACAATGTGTTAATTTACCGGAAAGGTGGAGGGGTAAGTTTGTGGTTCTCGCTCGCGCGCAAAGCCGCTCAACTACAACCATTACTTCCGTACCGCATTGACAGCAACAGTGAACAAGCAGCCCAGTTATGTACGGAACGCCTTTATAAATCCTTGACCCATTTGTGCAGTAAAGATTCATCCCTTGTTCTTTTATGTATCGGCACCGACCGCTCAACAGGCGACAGCTTGGGTCCGCTGGTCGGAACCAAAGTTAAAGGTCAGCTTCCCCCCCCAGGTTACTGTCTACGGTACGCTGGACCGTCCCGTGCACGCGGTAAACCTCGAAGCAACGATCCAAGAGATTGAAGAAAAATTTGCCAACCCGTTCATTATCGCTGTTGACGCCTGTCTGGGACGGACGGAAAACATTGGCTACATTAACATTAAACCCGGCCCGCTACGTCCCGGGACGGGTGTAAATAAACATCTGCCCGCAGTAGGGCAGATGCATATCATCGGTGTTGTGAATGTCGGCGGCTTTATGGAGTACCTTGTCCTCCAAAACACCCGTTTAAGCCTGGTCATGCGGATGGCGGAGGTGATCGGTACCGGACTGATCAACAGTTGTCGCCGCTTTTTCCAACCACCGAAAGCAACTCAGCCAGAAACCGCGCTATTTACGGCCCGGACCAAATAGGCTGACCAGAGCGCGTTTCTCCGGCGGGAAACCCAAAAGTGCCGCCCCGACGATTCCCGCGTCATTACCCAGGAGGGCCAAGCGCAACTCGGCCGTGGGGATCCCTTCCTGGCCGTAACACTCCCGTGCCACTTTCTCCTTCAGCGGAACCAATAGATTTTCGCCTTCTTTCGAAACGCCGCCGCCAATAACGATCACTTCGGGTTGTAAAATGTTGATGATATTCACCACCCCAACCGCCAAGTAATCCAAATACTTGTCCACCACCGCCGCACCCACGGCATCGCCTTGCTTGGCCGCATCAAAGGGAGTCTTCGCGGTGATTTTAGATAAATCCCCGTCAACCATCGTATAGAGCAAAGAAGCGGGCGCTTGGGCCGCCGCCTCCCTCGCCATTTCAACCAAGCCCCGGGCGGAGGCGTACGCCTCCCAACAGCCTCTCCGGCCACAGGAGCATAATTTCCCGCTCGCCTCGATCACCATGTGACCCAGTTCAGAACCGGCATTGTTAAATCCGCTATAGATTTTATGGTCAATAATGACCCCGCCTCCGATCCCGGTCCCCAGCGTAATTGTGACTGAGTGACGAACCCCGCCGGCCGCACCGAGTAACCCCTCAGCCAGCGCAGCACAGTTGGCATCATTGTCGACATATACCGGTAAGGGCAGGTATTTTTGCAGTTCGGCGCGGACCGGTACGTTCCGAAAGCCAAGATTGTTATTATAAATGATAACTCCATTCTCCACATCGGGGGCGCCCGGTGAACCCACCCCGACACTTGTAATCTGGTCAAAACCAACCCCGGCTTTGGCCATCACTTCGAGCGCCAGATCGGCCATGTCCTTCAGGATCAAGGTGGCGCTCCGCTCTCTTCCGGTCGGGGCGTTTCCGCGCTCAACGATTTCTCCCTCTTCGTTCACCAGCCCGATGGCAATATTGGTCCCCCCCAAATCGATACCCAAATAATACATAATGTCCTCCCCTTCTATAAACGCCTCTTGTTAAACTTATTAAACATTTAAATAATCCCCCACCGGAGCGATGGGGGATTACTGAAATCGAGTTTTGCCCTTATGGAATGGCTTTCTCCGTTTCTTTATCAAAGAGGTGAATCTTCTGGGTATTGAAGACCAGTTGCGTCTGGTCACCATCAGCCGCTTTCGTGTGGGCATCCACCCGGGCAGTGAAGCTGTGCGGTCCATTGGAAACCCAGAGATAGGTCTCGGACCCGATAAGCTCGCTGACGTCAACGGTCGCGGTAACCACATCTTCCGGATTCGCGTTGGGCGTATCCGCCAGTTCAGAGATGTTCTCCGGACGGATTCCGAAGATAACCTCTTTATCCACATACATATTGGCCGTTCTGAATTTACCTTCCGGAACATAAATCTTGAAGGTGCCAAAGTCAACATAGAACCGGTCGTTTTCTTTCCGGAGCACACCCTCCAAGAAGTTCATCGGCGGTGTCCCAATAAACCCGGCCACGAACACATTATTCGGATGATCGTAAATGTCAAGCGGCCGACCGACCTGCTGGATGACGCCGTCTTTCATAACCACGATCCGGTCACCCATGGTCATCGCCTCAATCTGGTCATGGGTAACATAGATGACGGTGGTCTGGAGACGGTTATGTAGTTTCTGCAACTCCGCCCTCATCTGCACCCGCAATTTGGCGTCAAGGTTGGAGAGGGGCTCATCCATCAAGAAGACTTTGGGTTCGCGAACGATGGCCCGGCCCAACGCTACCCGTTGCCGCTGACCACCGGAAAGCGCTTTTGGCCTACGATCAAGGAGGTTTTCAATCCCAAGAATCTTCGCGGCTTCCTTCACCCGGCGGTCAATCTCGGCCTTCGGGAATTTCCGCAGTTTCAAACCGAAAGCCATGTTATTGTAAACATCCATATGGGGATAGAGGGCGTAGTTCTGGAAAACCATCGCGATGTCCCGGTCTTTCGGCGCGACATCGTTTACCAAAGTGTCACCGATGTAAATATTACCGGAACTAGCTTCTTCAAGACCGGCAACACACCGTAAAGAGGTGGTTTTACCGCAACCGGAGGGACCAACCAAAACCACAAACTCTTTGTCTTTAATCTCTAAGTTAAAATCGTTGACAGCAACAACACCGTTGGGGAACTTCTTATAAACGTGCTCAAAGACTACCTTTGCCAATGTTGTCTACCTCCCAAATCCAATTAAATTAATTATTCCTAAAAAATTTATATCGAATCTCGTTCATTTACTCCATTGTATGTCAATCGCGATCGACATTTAGCGGTTGTTTCTCCACCCCCCATGGTGACCAGTAGTCTTTTTTGTCTATTATGAAGAAGGAGTCATTTTTCGCAATATATGCTGGTCGATGTATTACTTTTCGCTCGAGCTTTTCAGTTTTCTTGGTTTTATATATTCGACATAAACCCAAATTTTCCTGCCACGAAATACCTGTTCTTTCCTTAGCCCTTTCCCCATTTAATTTTTATGGTTGGAAACGAAAAATATGTCCAAAGACTGCAAGAGTCAACAAAAAACAGTACAAAAGGAGAAACCCCGGACCAGTCCGGGGTTTCTCCTTTTACTTTTTGGCAAAGCTTAGTGCGGATAGGCACAACGCTTCATGTTACATGTGTTTTAGAATTGCAGCTCCAAACCGGCGGAGATGGTGGGCTGGTTCTCGATGAAGTTGTAACCGGCCGTAAGCTCCAGTCCGTTCGGTGCACTGTAACCAACCGTGGCTTCCAGTTTTTCCGCTTCCGCGGTCTCAAAATCATAATTACCAGCCAGCTTGGTGTTGAAATCCAGCCCGGCAATGTTGACCGTACGGGCAACGGAGTAATCAACCGTCTTTTCATAGTCCACATAGTCGGCTACCACTTCGAAACCGAATTGGTTAGCGGTCGCGCCAACGGTGAAACCGGTTCCCGGATTAACGTTATTTTTGTCATCGTCTTTGGTGTTCCGATGGGTAGCGTTAAATTCGGTCGGGATATCTTGATAGCCGGCCCGAACCTCAAGGCCTTCCAGTACCTGGTACTTACCTTTCACCCGGTAAGCGTTGGCCCCTTCATGCACCGCCGCATACGTCCCGGAGACTTCGGCTCCGGCCAGCGGTTGCACGGTGGTGGACAAGGCGTAGGAGAGCTGCTCGTCGGCTTTCACCACGGTCGCTTGGGCCTCAATCCCGTCCATCGGATTGATTTTGACGTAAGCGCCCCGGTCCAGAATGCTCTCGCCGGCCAGGGAATAGTAACCACCAAGGGTAACCGGGCCAATGGCCAGTTGGTCAATGCTGATCCCGGTGGTTTTGATCCCTTTCGCCACGAAATCCGAGTAGCTGTGGTTCAAGGACCCGATTCTGGTGGTAAACTCGGGGGTTCCCGGAATTAAAGCGCCGTTGGTCTCCAGCCATAATGCGTTGATGCCCAGTTCCCAGTTCGACCAGGGGAACGACTGTTCCGAACTGCCGAAACCAAGACCGGCTTTCAGACCTTCACCTATCTTGGCGGAGAGTTCAATCTCGGAATTTCCGCCGAAGTTCTCACCATAAGTGGCTTCGGTAATCACTTTACCAGAAAAGTCTAAATTGGCAGCCATCACAACGGGAGTCATTGTTGCGATTAGTAATAGGGCAAGTAATGATGCGACAACTCGTTTCATCGATTGGTTCCTCCTTAGGTTCTGCGATTTTTTCTTCGATTTTGGTTTTCTTTTATTAGAATTGGTGCTGCGATAGGAAAAGAACCGAACTGAGTGGTCATGTTTCCTCAATTCTCCCTCTTTTCCGGCAACGAACGGTAGTGCGATGAATTACTACCCCTGTGTCTCCGTCCAATGCCTAAGTCGTTTTCACCTCCTTTACACCGGACGGTTATCGCAGGTGTAGTAAACTTTGAACTTGACTGTTTCTTGGGTGGTGTTATGCAGTTTTTAGGGTCCGTTGTTCTGCCCTACTATTTCGCTTTTTAAAACATAACTCCTGCTAAACCCCATAATGTATATATTGACTCCAATAGTATTATTTAAGCATTTACCCAGAAAACAGCAGAAACAGTGGGGGAAAGGATCTACTCCATCTCCTCCAAACCCTCCAAAATAGCCCGGGCCGCAGTGACCGTCATCCCCTCGACCGACAACAACTCCTCCAGTGATGCTTCCCGAATCTGCCGGAGCGATCCGAATTTCTGCAGTAACGCCTTTTTCCGCTTGGGGCCAATCCCCTTGATCCGGTCTAAAGCCGAAGCGAAGCTCTGTTTTTGCCGCCGGGCACGGTGGAAAGTCAAAGCAAAACGATGGGCTTCATCCCGCAGATGCTGCAAAAGGTGCAAGGCCTGATCGTCCCGGGGTAAGCGCAAAGGTTGTTCCTGACCGCGCTGGTAAATTTCTTCCTCCTTCTCCGCCAGGCTGATCACCGGCTGTTCCGCCCAACCGAGCGCCGCCAGCTTGGTATAGACTGCGTTCAATTGGCCCTTTCCGCCGTCGATCACCAGTAAATCGGGGAATGGCAGAAAGCTGGGATTCTCCTCCGCTTCCTCCTGCTCCTGTTGTCCGTGCAAAAACCGGCGGCCGACCGCTTCCTGGAGGGCCGCATAGTCATCATTCTTGGCGATCCCACGGATCCGGAACCGCCGGTAGGCTTCCGGAGCCGGCCGTCCATCGAGGAAAACCACCATCGCAGCCACCGGTTCTTCCCCTTGCCAGTGGGAGATATCGAAGGCTTCGATCCGCCGTGGAATCTGGGGAAGGGCCAATAGTTCACGCAACCGTTCCAAAGCCAACCGGGTGGCCGCCGCGGCCTGTTTCCGCCGGGCCAGTTCCCTGTCGAGGAGAAGTTCCGCATTTTCCCGGGCCATCTGTAAAAGCTGAAACTTTTCGCCCCGTTTCGGGTGGATTAAGTCTACTTTCTGTTTTTTCCGATCCGTCAGCCAAGCGGCGATCGCCGCCTGGTCGGGGAGAGCCACCGGAAGAATAACCTCTTTGGGGATGTAATCCAGCTCATCGTAGTATTGGAGGAGAAAACTCCGGAGAAACTCCTCGGTTTCACCGGCCAGATCCGTAAAGAAGAAGCCCTCTTTGCCAATGAGTTTCCCCCGGCGGATCTGGAGCACCTGAATAAAACTGCCCTCGTCCGTCAGGGCCAACCCGAAAACATCCCGGTCGATGGGCGCCGTCGAAACCACCGTCTGCCGCTGGACCACCTTTTGCAAAGCGCGTAACTTATCCCGGTACACCGCCGCTTCTTCATATTCCTGCCGTGCAGCGGCCGCTTCCATCTCTTCCTTGAGCTTGGCCTCCAGTTGTTCGGTATGACCTTCTAAAACTCGACAAAATTCCTGGACCATCTGGCGGTAAGTTTCGGGGTCGACTTCACCGGCGCAAGGGGCCAAACAACGCCCAATATGATAGTTAAGGCAGGGCCGGAGTCGTTCCTCCGGTTTCAAGCTTCTTTTACAAGAACGGAGGGGAAAGATTTTTTGCAAAAGCCGAAGAATCTCCCGTAACGCTCCTGCTTCCGTAAACGGGCCAAAATAACGGGCTCCATCCCGTTGTGGCCGGCGGACGATATACACCCGCGGATAAGGTTCTTGCCAAGTCACTTTCAACCATGGATATTGCTTATCATCACGAAGGCGCACGTTATACTTTGGACGATGTTCTTTGATCAAATTACATTCCAAGGCCAATGCCTCAATTTCGGAGGCGGTCGTGATGAAATCAACTTTGGCAACTTGTTCTACCATCCGTGCAATCCGCGGCGGGTGTTTTTTGGCCGGCTGAAAATAGGAACGCACCCGGTGGCGAAGGGAGTTGGCCTTTCCGACATAGAGGATCTGGTCCGCTTCGTTTTTCATCAAATAAACCCCCGGTGTCGTGGGGATTGTCCTCAGTTCTTCTTCGTTCATCAAGAATTGCTCCTTTGTGCTCTGGTTTTCCCTCTTGGTTTAATTATGCCAAAAAATAAAGCAATAAAAAAGTGGTCGGCATCGACCACTATGTTATACTCGTTTCTAGACGATCTCCGTATGGCTTTTTTTTCCATCCCAGAAAAACCGAACTTTCAACCGTTCACCTTTAAAGGAAACAAATTGATAAACACGGAGATCACGTCCGGCTTCCAAGAGCCGGAGGCGGCCTTTTTCCTTTAGGTAAGCCATGTTCTTTTGCCAATCACCGGTTCTATTCTTCTCTAAAAAGGCGATAATCTCTTCCAGGACTGTTTCTCCTTCCCCGCTAATAAATAAAGAAAAAAAAACGTAAAAAGCCGGTCATAGATTAACATGAATAACTCTTATATTGGCATTAATAAGATAATTAGGAAAAACTGCCTTCGCTATTATAATGAAGAGCGCACGGCTTGTCAAGGCAGTTTTATGTTAATATATCTTTACTTTAAGACAGCCGCCTTTCAATCTTTAATAAATCGTTTGCCTTTAAGGCGATCTTTTTCCCTTTGTCCGTCCCGGTCAAAAATTCGACCTTGACGCTTTCGCGGGTTACATCGGTGACCAACCCCACCTCCAAATTGTTTAGTAAAACAACGCTGCCAACCGGGTACAACGCGACGGACTGTGCCAAGAGCTTGATCATCTTGGGATCGTACTTTTCCGGTGCTTCCGCAGCCAATTGCGCCAAAGCCTCATGACTCCACAGTGTCCGCCGGTAACTGCGCCCCGAAGTCATCGCATCATAAGAATCCGCTGTCATCACAATTTTGGCGTAGAGATGGATCTGTTCACTATTCAGGCCACGGGGATACCCGGATCCATCCTCACGCTCGTGGTGCTGATAAGCAACGTGCGCCGAGAGGAGACTCAACCCCGGTGCCCCGCGTAAGATCTCAAAACCGTATTTCGGGTGCAAACGCATCTTTTCGTACTCTTGATAAGTAAGGTGCCCGCTCTTTTCCAAAATCGAATTCTCAATGCACATTTTGCCAATATCATGAAGTAAAGCCCCGACCGCCAGCTCCTTGATTTGTTTCCTGGCCAAACCCAGGTTTTTCCCCATAATGCTGGCGATGATCCCAACCTTCACCGAATGCAGGTAAGTATAGTTATCATGGCTTCTCATCTCAAAGATATTGAACAGAACATCTTCATTCAACACTTCATCCACCATGAAATCAACCACATCCAGGACTTCTTTATAATCAAGGTTCTGTTTTTTCGCCGCGTTCAGAAAAACTTCCCGTACGGATCTCAGCGCCTGGCTGTAGGTTTGCTCGCTGATCCCATTCACTTCAAAATCTTCCGGCCCCTCCCCCACAAAAAGGTGGGTAAAGTGCAAGGCTTTCAGTTCTTCCAGGTAGTTCTTGGTCAATTTTACACCTCTGGCCAGTAGCGTTCTCCCGTCTTCGGCAAAGACGCTCCGGGCTAGAATCATTCCTTCTTCAATCTCTTCCAGCGGTAAGTAGCGCAATCTCCAGTCCTCCGTCTGTTCATAAATATTAATCAGAATGGGAAACTAACGATTAAAAGGCCATCCCCTACGCGGGGGCAAAAGACTTACTATCTCAAGTATAAATCAAATTGATTGTTTTTTCTATAAAGATTGGTAAAGAGTTTATTTTAATGTTATAATCCTTTATAATCCGACCAGAAATTAAAAAGCGAGGGAAGTCCGGATGAACATAGATTTGTCTTCCTTTAGAAATTTGTTCACGGATTACACCGAATTACGTTGTCAAGAAAATAACAGCCTGGTCATTAGTTTTTTAAAAGGTAATAACACGACAAACACCCGGTTGACGACCAGCGGCGTCTCCGCCCGGGTTTATAAAGACGGGGTCTGGGGTTTTGCCTCCTCCCCCGAGGCAACCCACGACGGTGTTAAGTTTGTGATTACCACCGCCACCGATAACGCCTCTTTTCTCGCTGCAAAAGAAAGATTAAGCGCCGCTCCTTTACCCCGCGGTGAAGTGACCACCCATTACGATCCGCCCATGACCGCGCCGCCGCCCAACCCGGAACAGCTAGTGGCTTTCCTTCAAGAAATCGACCAGTATATCGCGGAAAAATACCCCAATCTGGCCAGTCGCACAGTGACCTTCAACCGGACCGAACTGAAAAAATCGCTCCTCACTTCCGAAGGCGCTGCCGCCTTTTCCTTGCTTACCCGGTCTTTAATTTTGATTGGTTTAACGGTCGAGCACGACGGCGCACCCGTCAGTCTGCAGGAAGTCTTCGGCGGCCGCGGCCAATTTGAAGATCATTTTTCGACTCCGGATGCGCTCTATCCCCAGATCGATCAGTTATACGAACATTTGATGCGCAAGCGGGAAGGGGTTTACCCCGCAGCCGGGCTGAAGACTTGTATTCTCGCGCCCGAATTGACCGGAATTTTGGCCCATGAAGCCATCGGCCATACCTGTGAAGCCGATCTGGTGCTGGGCGGATCGGTGGTCGGAACCAAACTCGGGCAGCCCGTGGCCAGCCCTTTGGTCTCCCTCGTTGATTTTGCCCATACCGCCTTGGGCGAAATTTGCCCGGTTCCCATCTTCATTGACGATGAAGGAACCACCGCCACCGATGCAGTCTTGATTGACCATGGCATCCTCAAGGGGTTTCTCCATAACAAGGAAACGGCTCGCCACTTTCAGGTCCCACCGACCGGTAACGCCCGTGCTTTTCGTTTTTCGGATGAACCTTTAATCCGGATGCGCAATACCGCCATCCTGCCGGGTGAGGCCAGCCTGGAGGAGATGATCGCTTCCCTCGACGACGGTTATTATCTGATGCGGCCCAGCAATGGTCAGGCCGACGCGACCAGCGAGTTTATGTTTGGGGTGACGTTGGGCTATGAAGTGAAAAACGGTAAGCTGGGCCGGGCGATCAAAGACACGACCATCTCCGGCCTGGCTTTTCAGGTTTTGCAGACGGTAAGTGAAGTTTCACGGGAGTTTAAATGGTTAAGCGGGGGCATGTGCGGCAAAAAACAACTGATCCCGGTCGGCTTAGGCGGACCCGCGCTCAAATGCCAAGTAATGATCGGAGGTCGGTAAAGATGTCGACAAAGGAATTAACCACCTACGCACTGCACGCTTTAAAACAGGCCGGTGCCGAAAAAGCCGAAACGATCCTGACCCGGACCGAAAAGACGGAGATGAATTTGGAAAACGGGGCATTGAAGCTAATCCGGACAACCGTCGATCATCATCTGCGGTTGACGGCCCTAAAAAACCAGCGGCGGGGAAGTCTGCTTTTGAACAAAATCGACCGGACCGCCTTGGATCCGGCCGTCCAGGAAGTATTGGCGATCGCCGCCTCCTCCGCGCCGGACCCCGCCCATGATATCGCAGAGTACCAACCGCCCAAAATCTTCAACAAGGGCGGGACCGCACCCGATTTCGACTTGATGTACCAAAGGTTCAAAACTTTCACCAGCGACGTGGCTGCGGAATTTCCCCGGATTCTACTGCTCAACGCCCACTTGGATTTTACCAGGCAGACCACGTTCTTCCAAAATTCCAACGGCGTCGATTTTACCGTCAACCAAGGCGGATACCGCTTTGCCGTCACCTTCTCGGCCCGAGAAGGCCACGGCTCCTCCTCCTTTAATAACACGGGCTTTTTTACCTTGGACTTGAAAGAAGAACTGCTGAACTGTGGTTCCCTCCGGATTCTTTTTGACCAGGCCAACCGAGGGCAGACACCGCGGAAGGCCCCGGGCAAGTTTACCGGCGAGGTGATCATCACCCCGGATTGCCTCGAAGAATTTCTCCACTCTTTACTGGAGATCACCATCAGCGACGGACCATTGATCGCCGGAACCAGCCCATTTCGGCATCAGTTAAATCAACAGGTGGTCAGTTCCCGCTTGACCTTGGACTGCCGCCCGGTTTCCCCGGAGATTAGCAGTGGCTATTTTATCACCAGTGACGGGTATGAAGCCCAAAACGCAACCATCTTTGAAAACGGCGTTTTGAAAAGCTTTCTGTTGAGCCAGTATGGCGCGAAAAAAACCGGTCTGCCCCGGGCAGCCAATGATGGCGGTGCCTTTGTCGTCACCCCGGGTGACCAACCCCTCGCGACAATCTTGAAAAAAGTAAAAAAGGGTCTCCTCCTGAACCGTTTTTCCGGAGGGGCCCCCAGCCCAAACGGAGATTTTTCCGGCGTCGCCAAGAACAGTTTCTACATTGAAGACGGCACCATTCAATATCCGCTTAGTGAAACGATGATCGCCGGTAATCTGATCACCCTCTTTCAGTCGATCCTGGCTGTTTCGCAGGAACGTATCGACTTTGGCTCGGCCATTTTACCTTGGATCCATGCGTATGGTGTAACCATCTCCGGATAAGGAAACAACCCGGCAACAACTCCCCTGCTTGCTCATAAAATAGATTGATCCGAACAGATAAGCTGTATCCGTTGGTTAATACCTGATTAATTGGGGGAGTAAAAAATGAAACGCGCGTTGGTGTTATCCGGAGGGGGGAGTAAAGGCGCATTCGAGGTTGGCGCCATTGCCAACCTGGTCAGCAAAAAGAAGCTGGATTTCCAACTGTTCACCGGGACGAGCGTCGGCGCGTTAAACGCCGCCTTCCTCGGCCAGGCCCGAAACTTCAAGGAACTGCAGGAACTAGTCAAAGAACTAACGGCGATCTGGTTGGGGATCAAGGGTAACCGGTGCATTTACCGCAGCGGGTTGTTCGGTAATCTGTGGCGGTTCTTCCGGCACGGCGCTTTATATAACCCCAGCGGTCTACAGGATCTCATTTCCCGGAAAATCGACCCGGAGCGCCTCTTTCATCCGCGAACCGTCGTCAAAGTGACAGTCGTTTCCTTTGAAACCGGAAATCTCTTGTGCGCCGACAGCCGTAAGCCCGCTTTCCACCAGGATTATCTCTTGTATGTTTTGGCCAGCGCCAGTATGCCCTTTTTCTTCCCGGCCGTCCCCATCGCCGGCCAACATTGGTACGACGGGGGCTTACGCGATCTAACCCCTTTGGCGACCGCAATTAAGGAAAACCCCGATGAGATTGTCGTGATTACCACGTTCCCCCTCAGCCCCAACTTAGAGGCAACTTTGCCACCAGCCCGGCCCGGCAACGCCCTCCAGGCCATCCTGCGCACGGTGGAGATCCTGCTCAGTGAGATCGCGGTCAATGATCTGCAACTGGCCCAGGCAATAAATAAGGCTTGGTGGCGCTATCCGGGGAAAAGACCAATTCCGATCCAGATTATCGCACCCACCAAGCCTTTATCAGGTCATGCCCTTTCTTTTGACCCTGTTCAAATCAGGGAGAATCTTAAAGCCGGTTACGAAGCGGCCGAAGAGCCCCGCTTCTTGGCGATGAACCGTTACCCTGACTTCAGCAACACCACCGCCCCCAACCTTTAAGAAGCATATTTCGGAGTAGGAAGCCCGTTCACCCCCGGCCGGCAACAGAAAATCCCGCCGGCGTGCGGTTGCCGGGCTAATTCTTTGGGGTTCAACGGATAACGGGCGGTGGTAATATACAGTTCTTCAAAGGCACTCCCGCCAAATTGACAAGCTGTGACCAGTGAAACCGGGAGCTGAACAGTGGCAAGCAACGTACCGCTCTCCGGATCCCAACGGGTCACCCGGCCGCCTTGCCAGTGGGCGATCCAAAGTTTCCCCTCGGCATCGACGGTCATGCCGGCGGGCAAGCCCACCCCTTCCGGGAATTTCACCACCGTCCGTCTGTTGTTTAACGCACCGCTCTCCGGGTTAAAATCAAAAGCGACAATCTCCCGCGTCGGCGTGTCCACATAATACATCAACCGGTAGTCCGGACTCCAGCCCAACCCCCACGGCAGGGTGGCATTGACCAGCACCGGACGGACCGTATGGTCCTTTTCCATACAGTAAAGGGTTCCCCAGGGCTTTTGGCCCAAAAGATCGGAAGTTCCGGCCCAAAGCCGGCCGGTCAGGTCACATTTTCCGCTGATGAAGCGGTTCTCGGAAGGATCCGGAAGAAAGACGGGTGCCACTTCTTTTGTCTGGGGATCCAAAAGGTAAAGACCGCTCTGGAGCGCAATGACCGCCCCGCCGCCCTGCCGGGGAAGATACGCCCCCACATGCTGGTTTACTTCCAGCCAGTGCCGCTCCCCAGTGGTCGGCTGGTAAGTATAGACTTTTGTCCCCATCAGGTCCACCCAGTAAAAGGTTTGGGTCTCCTCTTCCCAACAAGGATTTCCCCCCATTAAGGTTTTGCTGTCAACCACCAGCTCGACCTGGCTTTTCATTGGCGCCCTCCTTTGCCGGGTTTAATACGGTTTCCCTACCAAAAACATTGGTGACATCCCATGTTATTTATAGTATCGTCCAATGCAACAAAAATTATCCCGCGAAAAAACGGATTTATTAAAATTCGGCCGAATTGACCGTCCGCGGGAAGGGGAGCACATCCCGGATGTTGGCCATCCCCGTCAGGTACATAATCGCGCGCTCGAAACCAAGGCCGAAGCCGGCGTGTTTGGTCCCGCCGTATTTACGCAGTTCAAGGTACCACCAGTAGTTGGCAAAATCCAACCCGCACTCTCTCATCCGGGCTTCCAGCAACGACAGGCGCTCCTCCCTTTGGCTGCCGCCAATGATCTCACCAACCCCCGGCACCAAGAGATCCATGGCGGCCACGGTCCGCCCGTCATCATTAAGCCGCATGTAAAAAGCTTTGATCTCTTTGGGATAGTCGATCACAAACACCGGTTTTTTAAAGACCTTCTCAGTCAAGTAACGTTCATGTTCGGTCTGGAGGTCGGCTCCCCACGCCACCGGGTATTTAAAATCCTGGTCCGCTTTTTTAAGGAGCTCGATGGCGTCCGTATAGGTAATCACCCCAAAGTCGGAGTTGACCACATTATCCAGCCGCGCCAGCAAGTCCGGATCGATAAACCGGTTGAAAAACTGCATCTCCTCCGGGGCCTGCTCCAGACAATAGTTGATGATGTATTTCAACATCTCTTCCGCCAAAGCCATATTGTCGTTCAGGTCGGCAAAGGCAATCTCCGGCTCCACCATCCAAAATTCGGCGGCATGCCGCGGGGTATTGGAGTTTTCCGCCCGGAAGGTTGGTCCAAAGGTGTAAACATTGCGGAAGGCCATACAGAAAGTCTCCGCTTCCAACTGCCCGCTCACGGTTAAATGGGTCTCCCGGCCAAAAAAGTCCTGGCGAAAATCAACCCGGCCTTCTTCATCCCGGGGAAGGTCATCAAAATCAAGGGTCGTCACGCGGAACATCTGCCCGGCCCCTTCGCAGTCACTCCCAGTAATAATCGGCGTGTGGACATAGACAAAATTCCGCTCTTGGAAAAACCGGTGGATCGCATAGGCGGCCAAAGAACGCAGGCGAAAGACCGCGGAAAAAGTATTTGAACGCGGCCGCAAATGGGCAATGGTCCGTAAGTACTCCAGGGTATGGCGTTTCTTTTGCAGGGGATAATCCGACGCGGACAGGCCTTCGATGGTGATTTTGTCGGCTTTAATCTCCCACGGTTGTTTCGCCCCCGGACTTTCCACCAGTTCACCCTCGATCCGCAGGGCGGTGGCGATGGGTAGTTTCGCAATCTCCTGGAAATTAGGTAGTTTGTCGTCAAATACGACCTGTATGTTGTGGAAGAAAGAGCCGTCATTAAGTTCGATAAACCCAAAACTCTTCGAGACCCGGATCGTCCGGACCCAACCACTAACCTGGACTGGGCGGCCCAAATAGGATTGGGGATCCCGGAAAATCTGTTTTACCAATACTTCTCCCATGTTCATTCCCCCAACTTTACATCGCTTTTCTTCTTTATGTTAAGATTGTAAATAGACCGTTTCCTTGCCTGCTCTACTTTACAAGAGGAAGATCTCCCCTTCCCGGCAGGCTTTGATCATGTGGTCGGGCCAAACGGAGGATTGGACCTCCCCGATGTGGGCCTTCTTCAGAAAGTACATGCATAACCGGGACTGGCCGATCCCGCCCCCAATGGTATAAGGGAGCCTGCCCGCCAGTAAATCCTGGTGGTAAGTCAAGGCCAACCGTTCTTCGCAGCCCGCTTCCTTGACCTGTCGACGCAGGCTTTCTGCGTCAACCCGAATCCCCATCGACGAGATCTCCAGCGCCTTCCCCAGCAGGTCATACCAGAGAATGATATCCCCGTTGAGATTCCAGTCGTCGTAATCGGGAGCGCGCCCGTCATGGCGCTGCCCTGACTTCAGGGTTCCCCCGATCTTCATGATAAATACCGCCCCCCATTCCCGGGCGATCAGGTCTTCCCGCGCTTTGGGAGTTGCGTCGGGATAGCGGTCTTCCAACTCCTGCGCAGTGATGAATTTAATCTCCGGTGGCAATTCCACGGGAAGTTCCGGAAAATACTGGCGAATATAGGCCTCGGTCGATTGCAACACCCGGTAAATGGCCCGAACGGTCTCTTTTAAGGTCTCAACCGTCCTTTCCTCCCGCCGGATCACCTTCTCCCAGTCCCACTGGTCCACGTAGATCGAATGCAAATTATCCAGATTTTCATCCCGGCGGATTGCATTCATATCAGTGTATAAACCTTCACCGGGGCCAAAACCGTATTTTTGCAGGGCCATCCGTTTCCATTTGGCTAAAGATTGGACGATCTCACACCTTTGCCCGTTTAAAGCTTTCACATCAAAGCTGACCGGTCGCTCCGTACCGGTCAGATTGTCGTTTAACCCCGATTCAGGTGTCACGAATAAGGGAGCCGAAACCCGGACCAAACCCAATTCTTTCGCCAACGCATTTTCAAAGTAATCTTTCAGTTTCTTGATGGCGATTTGGGTATCCTTAATCCCCAGGAGTGACCGGTAGTCTTTTGGGATACAAACGGAGTGGAATAATTCAACCATTGAGTCTCCTCCTATCATTAAACCTGTTGAAATGGTTCAGTAGAGCAACTAAAGCACCCGTTTGGCAATGCGGGAAAACTCCGTCACCGGTAACTCCAGCAGGTCCGAAAGTTGTTTTGGGTTTTGCAGCACCATTTTTGTGGTCGAAACCGCCACCACCACCCTTTGTTCCCCGCCGGTGAGCTGGACCACACTCCCCACCGGGTAGAGGGCCACCGCTTCGCGCAGAGCCCGCACAACTGCCGGATTATATTTGGCCGGACTCTCCGCCGTTAACTCCTTGAGCGCTTGGTCGTTCCAGAGGCGAACTTTATAAGTACGGTTGGAAACCATGGCATCAAATGAATCGGCCACCCCGACAATCTTTGACGCCAGGGGAATATCGACTCCGATCAGCCCAAGGGGGTACCCGGAACCGTCTTCCCGTTCGTGGTGCTGATAGGCTATGTTGGCAACTTTCAGCGAAAAACTTGCCCGGATCGTCTCAAACCCTCTGATCGTATGTTGTTTAATCTGGACCGTGTCGGTGGCCGAAAGGGCTTGAAGCTTCTTAATCGCCGTCTTAATGTAAGCTTTACCCAGATCGTGGAGGAAGGCCCCCAGGGCGATCTCCTTCAATTCTTCCCGGTTAAGCTTGAGCTGTCTTCCCATCAAAACGGAGATCACCGCTACATTGAGGGAGTGGTTATAAAGATAGTTGTCGGGGGTCTTTACATCGATAATATCAAAAACCCGGTCCTCCTGTTGCAACACATCCTTTAAAAGACCTTCGATGACGAAAGAGATTAGCGGCTCGTTAAGGGGTTTGTGTTCCACAACGCGAATGAGCGATTCGCGTAAAACCCGGATGGCTTCAACCCGAATCTTGTCGCTGAGGGGACCGGTGCAGTCCCAGTCCTCAGCGGGTGATTCATAAACATATAAATGGGTATATTCCATCCGCGCCAAACGATGCAGGTAGGCAGGGGTCAGTCTTGTCCCCTTATTCAGCAGGACGCGCCCGTCATTCCCAATGACCGCATGCGCCAGAAACATATCTTCCGTGATCTCTTTTAACGGCAGATATTTCATCTTCCCCTCCCTCCTGACACCGCCAAATTCAATCCAATAGAGATGAATTCTCTATCGGTAACCTTTTCCCTCTAATCGCCGTTGTTGCGAATTTGTTTACTAAAGGTAAACCGCAGTCAACCCCGGACCAGTTGGATGATGTCATTGAAAAGGACAAAGACGGCCAACACCATTAACAACGCAAAACCGACCATTGAGATACTGGCTTCCCGCTCCGGGGAAAGCGGTTTCCCCCTGACCGCCTCGAAGACATAGAGCAAGAGGCGGCCCCCATCCAGGGCGGGTAATGGCAAGAGGTTGGTCGCCCCGATGGCAATACTGATCAAAGCCGAAATATTCAGCAGGTTAAGCAGGATTAAAGACAGGGTCGGGCTGTAACTGACCGCCTCACTCATTATGCTGACGATCCGTACGGGTCCCGCCAATTCCGTCAGGGAAACTTTACCCGTCAACAACCAGCCGAAACTGTAAACCACGCTCCGGATTACGGCGTAAATATAAACGACGCCTTGTTTTAAGATCGTACCGCTTCCACCACGGAGGGTCTGGAAGGAAAACCCAGTGTCGAAATAGGTGGCGCCCTTCTCCAGACGGGGGGTAAGCCGCAAGGTCTCCTCCCGCCCCGCCCTTAAAACGGTTACGGTAATCGGTTGGTCCTGCTTCTCCTGGACCAACCGGCTGATCTCTTTTTTGGTCGATACGGGCTGTCCATCAAGGCGGATGATCCGGTCCCCCGGCAACAACCCGCTTTCCTCGGCCGGGGAACCGGGTACAATATACTGGACTAGGGTGGATTCTTCGCCGTAAGGTTCGACGGCCCCAAAACCTAGAACATAACGTTCCGCGGGAATAACATCCGGAACAAACAACACCTGCTTCTTTTCGTTCCCCCGTTGGAGCTGGATCACGCTGGGCTTCCCATTGTTAATTGCCATAAAAGAATATAAGTCGGAAGGTTGGTACACCCGCCGCCCGTCATACCGGAGAATCCGGTCTCCGGCCATCAGGCCGGCCTCGGCCGCCGGGGAGCCGGGCGGAACCGGCCCCAGAACCATTGAGCTGTACCCGATCACGGCAAAGACCACGCAGATAAAGACCAGGGCCCCAAGGAAATTCATGACCGGGCCACCGGCAACCACCGCCATTCTGACCGCCAATGGTTTCTTACTGAAAGAACGCTCACTGTCGGAAGCTTCCTCTTCCCCTTCGAGGAGCACATAAGCACCGACCGGGAAAAGCCGCAGGGAAAAGGTGGTCTCCCCCTTTTTGGTACTGAACAGCTTTGGTCCAAAAAAGAGCGAAAACTCCAAGACGCTAATCCCTGCCGCTTTTGCCACTAAATAATGGCCCAATTCATGCAAGATCACAATTAAATTCAAAGCCAAAATGGCGATTAAAATGTTCATCCCGATCCTCCTTTTCTACACCAGGACCAAAAGGCCTTCTTCCCGGCCCGCCTTGAACCCGTTTCCCAGCGCTCATTTCGCCGGCCTGAAACGTCATATCCCTTGGTTAAACGCAGAGGTTAATCTAAAGTTCCATCCTCCCGCCCACTACTCCCATTATGCTCGAAAAAAAGGGTCCTTAGCCAGGCCCCCTTTTTTGTCTTCGCTTACTTTAAACGACGCTCTTTCCCGACTTTTATTTCTTTGGAAACTTGAATACAACGCCCGGCCACTTACGGTCCAACATCGGACAAGCCTAGCGAACGAAGAAAATCCGGTGCTTTAGTAGTTCACACCCAAGCCGATCTGAAAACTGAAATTCTTCCCGTACTGGTCGGTTTCGGCCAACAACCCGCCCCGCAGATCCAGGTTGTCAGCCAAGGCGAGCACCATTCCCAGTTCCAAGACGGCGGCTAGCCGGTTACTGGCCAGAGAAAGGCTGAGGTCGCCGACGAACCCCATGTATTGATCGAGCGGCATGGCGATGTTGGCACCGATAAAGGGGGCCTGTTCAATCACCCCTAAAAGCAAGGCCAGGTTGGAATCGAATTCATACTTCGCCCCGACTTTAGTCGCGTCTTTTCTAATCGCCACGCATAAGCCGACTTCCGAAGTGATGCCGTACTCGGTGTCAAGTTGCAAACCCTTATCCCCAATAAACATTAAGGTGGTCTCGCCACCCCGTGCCTGGACCTCGGGCGAGTTCAGACCGAGGGCGACCTGGGGGATAAGCAACAGACTAACAACCAGTAAACCGACGAAAAAGGACTTTCTCATGGTTGTCTCCTCCTTCCTTTCTTTAGCGCGACTCCCTTCGCCGATTATATGCCAGATTCGTTAATCGAAAAGGATTTCCCTCTCTTCGCCATTCTGGTAAATTATGTCGGTTAAGGGTCTCTTTACCATATAATAATCGTTGGTGTTATTCCACAAGGTAAAACCGGAGGCGGGCGAAGCAAGCGTTCCCGTAACCTGTTTAAGCAAGTATTCGGTATAAACGGGCGCGGTCATCCTTAATTCCCGCCCGGTTAAGCGAAAGGCTTGAACATACGGACGGATAATGCTTTCTCCCCCCGTCAAAAACTGCGCCCGGAACGAACCTTCCCGGTAAATGAATTCGGCCCGTTCCAGATAATCACCGGGATAAAAGGAGGCGGGGAAATGGGACGGATAATACATGGGACAGATCACATCCACGTACTGGGCGAAGATGCGAATATTCTGCCCGGTTAATCCTTCCATCAGATACCAACAGTGGTAACCGTACAGGTCGGCACTGATTGGCACCTTAAGCCGCGTCCGGGCCAAGGCCAAAAATCCTTCCAAGGCGTCAACCCGCCGGGCCCCGGCCGGTTGGTACCGGTAGTAGCAACGGCTGAGGTCCCCGTCGGTGGGAAAACGGATGTAATCAAACTGAATCTCGTCCACGCCCAAGGCCTGCAGCTCTTCGGCGATGGCCAGGTTGTACTCCCAAACCTCACGGGCAAAGGGATCAACCCAGTGTTCCCTCTGGACATATGTGGTTTCACCGTCGGCCGTCCGCGTTGCCACCAGATTACGCCAGGGTCCACCCCCGTTGCGGTCCCAGACCGCGTAGCGGTGGTTGTCGTACCGGTACAGACGGCTGTCCTTAAAGACGACCAAACGGCCGATTAAATAGATCCCGTTTTCCTTCGCTTTTTTGATCAGCGTTTTGGCCTCGAACCTTTTTTGGACAGCCCCGATTTGGTGGGCCAAGGCGACTCCGGTGTCGTAGGTGATGTAGCCCATGTCATCTTTAAAGTCAACGACCATTGCGTTTAAGCCGTTTTCCTTTAAAAACCGGATGTGGTTGTCCAGCCGGCGGCCGGAAGCAAAATCGGAACGGACATAAATCCCGTATTTGCCGGCAGCCAAGGCCATTCGTTCATCCTTCGCCCGGTCGACCTCCGGTCTTACCGGCGCGGACGTTAACGAGACCAGTTCAAAAGCGGGCCAAGCGTAGATCTCTTGCCCATCATCATATGTAATCTGTAACCACCAGGATGAGCCGGGCGAAGGGGAATCGTCAGGCACCGCAGGGAGTGGCACCGGCCGGAACAACAGGTTCTTCACCAAACGGCGACGGGCATGTTCCGTCTCCAGTTCTTCCCAGATCTGCAAAGCCTTATTATAGAGATAGAGGCCATTACCAAAGCCGCAGGCCAAAACGAGCTTGTCGGGATTTTCAGGATGGTAGGCCAAAGCGGCAATCTCTTCCTCATATGGTGTCTGCTGAAGGAAACTTAACTCCCCGGACAGCTTGGTCCAGTGGCGTCCGAGGTTCGTTGTTTCATAAAAACCGGCAAATGAGGTTCCAACCATCATTCTTTCTTCATGTCCCGGCGCAAGCGCAACCGCCGTGATCACACTGCCGTTGTTAAAGGGAATGCGCCGCCAGGTTACACCATAGTCTTCGGAAAGAAAGATCTGAGTCGTGGTCGTCACGGCGACCCGCTCAGGCCGGACCGGATCCACCCCGATTGCGGTGAGCAGCGCCGGCTGTTCCCCCCCAGTCATCAGGCGGCCGGGGAGACCTTCGTTTCGGGCCTCCCAGGTTTTACCCGCATCAAACGAAACCAGAAAACCCGCCCGCGGGGAAAGGCCGTACCACAGCGTAGGTCCGGTTTCCACGATCCACTGGGGACCAACCTCCGCGGAAACCTCTTCCACCGCGGCCGCTTCCGTCCAGTCGCGACCGGTGGCTCCCTCCAGTACTCCCGGTCCCCAACCGGACTCCTCCCCGCCCGGTTCGGTGGCCGAAAGTGCCGGTACGACCAGCATCAAAATAATACTAAAAAAAAAAGCTCCAGTAAAAACAACGACTCTTCATCTTTTGGGAAACTCCTTTGCCAAATAATAATTGACGCAACGGTCGGCGCGGGCGACACCTTTGAAAACACTTTAGCCTGAGCTTACTTCTCATCCTGCGGGGCTACCACCGGCAGAGTGAAATAGAAAGTACTCCCCTGCCCCGGTGTACTCTCCACCCAAACCGCTCCGTTATGGGCTTCCACCAACTTTTTCACGATGTAGAGACCCAAGCCGATTCCTTCTTCCCCGCCGGCCGGCGCCCGGTAATACCGGTCAAAGATCCGGGGCAAGTCGTCCGGGCTAATCCCTTGGCCTTCATCCCGAATGGCGACCACCATCCGGGTCCCGTCCACCCAAAATTCAATCTCGACCGGGCGATCCGGCGGCGAATACTTTAAAGCATTAGATAAAAGATTGACCAGGATGCGTTCCAGACGATTGGGGTCGGCGACAACCGGCAATAAAGGTTCCTTCTTGACCAGGCGAATCCGCTTAACGGCGATGACGCCTTGCATCCGTAGTAAAAAATCGTTGATAAACCGGTCCAGGTCAAGACAGACCGTCTTCAGGACCAACTGCCCAGACTCGATCCGTGTCGAATCAACAAGATCGGCGATCATATTATTCATACGGAGGGCGGAAACAGCGATCGCCTGGGCACTGTTGGCGATTTTGGTTTCCTCCTTTGCAATTAACCCCAACAACTGGGCATGGGACAGGATGACCGCCAGCGGCGAACGGAGATCGTGGGAGACCATATGTAAATAATCCTCTCTAATCTGTTCCAAATTCCGCAATTCGGTAACATCCCGGATGGTCACCAGATTCATGAAAATCTGCCCCTGACGGTCTTTGACCGCATTCCCGCTGATCAAAAGGCTCCGTTCTGTTCCGTCCGCCCTTTTTAGCCGGTACTCTTCGTCAGTGAAGTATTGTCCCGCCCGCAGGCGCGTCGTCAACAGTTCGTCCGGAGCCAGCCGCGACCCGTCTTTCCGGAACAAAGCAGCCGGCGACAGGAGTTCCTCAATCGTTTCCGGCCACCCTTGAACACCAGTGATCGCCAACGCTACTTTATTGGCCATCAACAGACGGCCGTTGGGGGCGAGCACCAAAACCCCTTCCCCAATATTATCCAGGAGCACCTGCTTCTGCATGTCCTGCCTTTCGGCCTCGGTCCACGCCTTCTGCTCAATGGCCAGCATTTTCTCCCACTCTTGCTCCGCTTGTTTCGCGTGGGTAATGTCGCGAAAGACCACCACCCCAAGGGTAAGTTCGCCTTTCCGGTTGCGCACGGGTGTTCCGCTGAAATTCCCAATCCAAGTCCGATCTTGGCTTAAATCTTCAACGATCAGTTCTAGATCAAAGAATGCTCCCCCCCGGAGCGGCCGGGCAAACGGGCTAGCCTCCGGGGGCAAAGCGGTCCCTGAAAGCTCTTTGAACCGGTACCTCCGGTTGTACTCGGCAACCGGGCGCAGCGTCTCCTCGGTGGCGTTGAACCCCATCATTCTCATCCCCGCCGGGTTCATAAACACTACCTGGCAACGGGGATCAGTAATGACAATCCCTTCTTTTAAGCTGTTCACCACGGCCTCCAATTGGGCCAGGCCGCTTTCGGCAATCTTCTCCGCGTCTTCCTGCTGCTTTCTGGCTTTTACCTGTTCGGTCACATCAACGACGATAAATAAAAGGGCGGGGGCTTCGGCTTCGGTTAGCTCCAAACGGATAATGGTCAGACGCCAGTAAACTACGCCCCGCTGAAAACCGTCAATCCGAAATTCTGAAGCCACAAAGGGCTCCCCCGTCATCGTCACATAGTCACACGCCCGGACCAGTCCGTTCTCATGTACGCCCGGGATCGTCTCCATGAGGGTCCGCCCCAATGCCCCCTTGTTTCCCTCCATAAACCCCCGGTAAACCGAGTTCGCCCATTTCAGCCGCAGGGAGATACTGTCATACACGGCAATCCCCACCGGCAGATTATTAAGGACCGCTTCCGCCGAGAGAAGCTGCTCAATCCGGCGTTTTTGCAGTGCGTCGATCAAGCTTTGGCCGGTTTGCCCTTGGTCCTCTGTCTTTTGGCCTTCAGGCCGGGCGGGTAAGCCGAAACTCTCTTCCCACCCTGCCGAAACCAAAAGCAACCACCCGGCAAAGGGCTGGCCCGGAGGGAAAACCGGAAGAATCTTCAGTCTCTCCGTAACAAAGGGTTTCTTTCTCTCCTGCACCTGGGCGCAAAGACCACGCAGCTTCACAGCAAAACCGGGAATGAGCTGGTCGATGTCGACTCCATACCAATTCCGGACCGGTGTCGGACTCTGCCGGATAAAATGGTCGTTCACTTTTATTACTTTATAATCCGGTCCGAGCAAAACCATCCCGTCGCCTGCATAGGTGAAGATGTTTTCCAATAATTCGGGGACGGCCTTTTCCGGAAAGGACGATGGAGTAAAACGCTGTTCCATCTTAAAAATCCTCCCACTCTTTCCACGGAAAACTGCCTCGGGTCAGGTACACAGGAAAGATCTTTTCTGCTGAAGAGGGAGTATCTTATGTTAACTTAATACTTCTATCTTTTGCCTACTTTCCCCTGTTATTAATTATACCATTAAAAAGCCCTCAAACTAAACCAAAAAAACCGTCCTTTCCGGACGGTCTTTAACTTTTTTAGTGGTGCGCCATCAGGGACTCGAACCCCGGACCCGCTGATTAAGAGTCAGCTGCTCTACCAACTGAGCTAATGGCGCATATTTGGTGGCGGTGACTGGATTCGAACCAGTGACACTACGGGTATGAACCGTATGCTCTAACCAACTGAGCTACACCGCCAAATAACGACTGCATTCCTGATTATAATACAAATCAATTGGTTTATCAAGATCTTTTTTCCGCGACCGGTCAACTGACCAATTATTTCCCCCTAAAAAGGCTTAAACGCCCTCCTCCTCTTCCTCCGCGTTTTGAATCCATGCTTCTTCTCAAGTCGGATTGGCGTTCATCAGAATCCTTTAAAAACTTCGCCAGCTTATCTTCGAAAGACTGCTGGCTTTGTCGGCTAGGCTTCGGGTGGGCTTGACGGATCGAGAGACCAATCTTTCCGTCTTGCATTGATAAAATCTTCACTTTAACCTGGTCGTTCAGTTGAACAAAGTCTTTGATGTCCTTCACATAAACATCCGCGACTTCGGAAATATGGACCAATCCGGTCATCCCTGGCGAAAGCTCCACAAACGCGCCGAAATTAGTGATCCCGGTGACCTTCCCTTCTACAACCTGGCCCACCGCAAAAGACATATTCAGTTTTTTCCTCCCCTTTGATTTAGAGAATACTCTCCAAAGTAATATATACTATTATATCTCAGTTAAAAATGTGTTGTCAAGGTTGTACGGATAAGGATAGATCTTATCGCCTATTCGACTCCTTTCATGGAGAGGGCAATCCGCCTGCGCTCCGGATCAACATTTAAAATCCGCACTTTCACCGTTTGTCCAATGGCAACGACATCCAAGGGATGGCGCACATACCGCGTCGCCAACTCCGAGATGTGGGCAAGGCCATCCTCCTCAACACCGATGTCAATAAAAGCGCCAAAGTCAACCACATTCCGGACCACGCCGTTTAGGATCATACCCGGTTTTAAATCGTTCATCGATTTAACATCCCGGCGGAAGACCGGGCCCGGCAACTCTTCACGGGGGTCACGTCCCGGGCGGCAAAGCCCGTCAACAATATCCTTCAGGGTGGGCAGGCCGACGTTCAATTTTTCAGCCATCGCCGGCAAATCAAGGGCTTTTAACTTTTCCCGCAACGCGGCCAGCCGGGAGGGGTTCCTTAAATCCGCACTCCCGTAACCCACCGCGGCCAGAAGGGCTTCGGCCACATGGTACGACTCGGGATGAATCCCCGTATTCTCCAGGCTATATTCACCGTCCGGCAAACGCAGAAAACCGGCCGCTTGCGTATAAACGTGGTTGCCCAGTCTCTTCACCTTGAGAAGTTCTTCCCGCCGCCGGAACGGACCGTTTGCTTCGCGGTACGCCACGATAGCACGGGCCAGCGTCGGTCCGATACCCGCCACGTTTTGCAGCAGGAAAGCCGAAGCCGTATTGAGATCAACACCAACATAGTTTACACAAGACTCGACAACGCCTTTTAGCGTTTCACCGAGGCGGTTTTGGTCCACATCATGCTGGTATTCCCCCACCCCGAGAGCCTTCGGTTCAATCTTGACCAATTCGGCCAGGGGATCCTGTAAACGGCGGGCGATGGAGACGGCCCCCCGCATGGCCACATCATAATCGGGTAGTTCTTCCCGGGCAATTTTGGAAGCGGAATAAACGGAGGCGCCGGCTTCGCTGACGATGGTATAATAAACCGGGCGTTCGATCCCGGCCAAAGTCGCCGCCACCAGTTCCTCAGTCTCCCGCGCGGCGGTCCCGTTCCCGCTGGCCACCAAATCAACTTGGTGTTCCATGATTAGCGCCGTCAAGATTGATTTGGCCTCTTCCCACTGGCTTTGGGGCGGGTGAGGGTAAATCGTCGTCGCCGCCACCACCCGGCCGATCGGATCGACCACCACCACTTTGCAACCGGTCCGGAAACCGGGATCGATCCCCATCACTGTTTTACCGCGGACAGGCGGTTGCAACAACAACTGCCGCAAATTAAGGCCGAACACTTTAATCGCCTGCTCTTCGGCAGTTTCCGTTAAAGCGGCGCGGATCTCCCGCTCGATACTGGGAAAAAGCAACCGGTCGAAACTATCCTCGATGGTAGCAATCAGGTGAGGGGTGAATATACTGGCCCGGTTCTTCAGAACCAGCTCTTCCAGGCGGCGAAGAAGAGGAGCCTGGTCAATTTGGAGACTGACCTTTAAATGTCCTTCCTTTTCGCCCCGGTTCAAAGCCAGCACCCGGTGGGGCGGAATCCGCTTCACCGGTTCACTATACTGGTGATACTGGCGGTAGACCTGTGCCTCAGGTTCTTCCGTCTTCAACTCCGAGGCAATCAAGGCATGTTCCCACAGGTAATCCCGGATCATCCGCCGCCACTCCGCCTGGTCCGCGATCTGTTCGGCAATAATATCCAGCGCCCCGGCCAGGGCTTGCTGCGGTTCTTCCACGCCAAGCTCAGGGTTGAGATAGGCCGCGGCCACCTCTTCCGGATCACCAGTGGTCAGTTCCTGAGCCCAGATTAAGGCGGCCAAAGGCTCCAAACCCTGTTCCTTCGCCTTGGTTGCTCTTGTCCGCCGCTTTGGCCGGTAGGGCCGGTAATAGTCCTCTACTTCCTGGCGGATCGTGGCCGCTCTAATCGCCTGCTCCAGCTCGGGAGTGAGTTTCCCCTGCTCCGCAATGCTCCGCAGGACCTCTTCCTTGCGCGCTTCCAGGTTCCGCAGATAACCCAGGCGTTCCTCCAACCGCCGCAGTTGTTCTTCATCCAGCCCGCCCGTAACTTCCTTGCGGTAACGGGCAATAAACGGCAAAGTATTGCCTTCATCAAATAATTTGACTGTTCGTCTTACCTGCTCAATCCCAAGTCCCAGTTCTGATGCTAACTGTGCAATCAGATCCAATGTTTTTAACCGCACCCTTTCTTCGTACTTTTTCCGGCTTTTTTGTTATTACAAAGCAAAAAGGCTGCTTGTCCGCCGTTCAATTCAGCCGCCCAGTTTCCGTCTCGACCAAAGTGTCAATTTCGGCCTGGCGCAACTGCCTTTCTAACTGCTCCATGATTTTTTGTTTCTCCCGCAGGAGGGACCGGGCGTCGCGTAAACGCCGGTTATAAATAAAATAACTATAAAGGCCGCTCCCAATCTGATAGATCAAGATCAAAAAAAGGAACAGCAAGAAAAGGGACAACCCCTTTACCTTAAACCGTTTCCGTCTATTTTCCGTTTCCACCCGTTTCGGAAAATAAACAATCCGGTCCATCTGCACTCCCCTTCCCTCGACCTTGACGCCAGCGTTTCCGCCACTGTAAAAATAAAAGGCCCATTTTTACTTAATTCGCTTCGCGCCCGTCCACTCCTGCCCTTGATCCAAACTTTGCTAAAAAAACCCCCGTCGGCGACGGAGTTTTCTTCTTAACAGTTTTAAATAAAGCTGAATCGTTGGATGAAAGACCCACCGGTAGCAGGCCACCCCAACGACTAAACCGACCCCTAAAGAAACCCGAAGTTCACCGCCGGTCGTAAAGAGGAGCACCGGAAAGATCAAAAAGACCGAGAGGACCCAGAACAAGAAATCGCCCATTTGCCGCCGACGGGTAAAGAAAAACAGACAGCCATCGTAGAGCAACCCCCAACCCAAACCGGTCAAAAAAAGAAACATGAGGGCATTGATTTGCCACCCAATTCCTTCCATCCTTGTGCCCGCCTCCCTTTTTTAATCTTTTATGTTCGTGTTCGGGAATTATGCCTGGCCACAAGGAAGAAATGGCTACTGTTCTGACTAGGCGTGGTGCTTTTTTACCCAAAGCAAAAAGATGGCCCACAAAACCAGCGTGCAGAGGAAGAGACCACGGAGGAAAGTGCGGCCGCGCCGGCTCAAGTCGTAAAGGTTGGCAAAACGGGCCTGCTCATCTTGGGCCAGCAGCTGCCCGAGCCGCCCCAGATAAGTCCGGGTCTCCCTGTACTTGGGGCGGACTTGATCCAGATCGACATTGGTCAACCCCGCATTATATGCTTCGAGCGCCCGGCCGGTTTCGCCGTCATAGTAGTCGATCAGTTCCTTTAGATAGCGCACGCCCGTGGCGATATTCGCTTCGATGTTGAAAATACAGTCCCGGCCGTGGTTCTTTTCGCCTGGCCGGTGCCGGCCGTCGCACTTCGAATCCGGGTTATAAGCCTGCCACACTCCAGGTGTCAACTGCATCAAACCACAGGCCCCCTTCGGTGAGTAAGCCTCGGGGTCAAAACTGCTTTCCACCTGGATCACCGCCGTCACCAGTTGGGGACTGACATTAAACAAGAGGGCATAACGGTGGATAATCTCGTGCATTTCCGTACTTACCGGAATCGTCCCGGCTGAATAGGAAAAATAAGCCCCCAAAACCTCCTTCAGCTGGGTCTCCTGTCGTTCGAGCCAAAAAAAACAACCCGGTCATGAGGAGAAAAAGCACCAGCATCAGCCTGAGGAAAGCCCGGAAAACCGGACGCGAAGGCCGCGCCCGGAAAACATCGATCAAAAGTAAAAACGGGCTGCAGACGATCCGGAACATTTGCAGTGGTAGGTTCTCTTTTTCCTTCCGGGACTTTACCTTCCGCACCGGCCTGTTCCCAGGAAGCGGATATGGCGTCTCCATGTTACCCCTCCCGTTCTTCCCTTTTCTGCGGCCCCCGCCCCTTCCCTGCTAAAGGTTAAAGGCGGGAAAAACGGGTTTTCGGGATTATCGCCAGTTTAGTGCCCTCCATTGCGTTTGGCTAAAGCAGCGCCGATAAAAGAAGAGAAAAGCGGTTGGGCGTGGTGCGGCCTTGATTTAAACTCCGGATGAAACTGGGTCGCGATAAACCAGGGATGTTCTGGTAGTTCGATAATTTCAACCAGGTTTTTGTCGACCAACACCCCGCTAATCAACAGGCCATGGTTTTTAAACTGTTCATAATAGCGGCTGTTTACTTCGTAACGATGCCGGTGCCGTTCTTGAATTACCTCCTGCCCATAGATGGCATAGGCTTTACTCCCCGGCTGAAGGCGAACGGGTTGCAGTCCTAAGCGCATGGTTCCGCCCAGGTTTTCAATGTCTTTCTGTTCCGGCAGGAGATCCACCACCGGGTGGGCCGTCTCCGGATTAAACTCGGAAGAATTGGCGTCCGTCAAACCGCAAACATGACGGGCAAATTCAATAATTGCGCACTGGAGACCGAGACAGATCCCGAAATAAGGGATCTTTTCCCGCCGGGCATAACCCGCCGCGGCAATCTTCCCTTCCACACCCCGGTAACCAAAACCGCCCGGCACCAAGATCCCATCCATTCCGGCGAGGAACTTTTCCGCACCTTCCGTTTCGATCTTCTCCGCATCGATCCAGTGGATCCGTACCGCCGTTTCGTGGGCTACTCCGGCGTGGTGCAGCGCCTCCGCCACACTTATATAAGCATCGGGCAGCGTAACGTATTTGCCGACTAAAGCAATATTCACCTCAAACCGGGGGTTTTTCATCTTCTCCACAAAGGCGCGCCACGTCATTAAATCCCGTTCCCCACAGTTTAAACCGAGCCGTTTGATGATAAACTCGTCCAAACCGGCCTTTTCCAAATAAAGGGGGACCTCATAAATGGTCTCAACATCGGGATTGGAGATCACGGCATCCTTTTTAATATCGCAGAAAAGGGCAATCTTTGCTTTTAGGTCATCCGGAATCGGCTGCTCCGACCGGCAGACGATCACGTCCGGTTGGATCCCGATCCCGCGCAACTCTTTCACGCTGTGCTGGGTCGGCTTGGTTTTTAGTTCGGCAGAAGAGGGGAGGTAGGGGACCAACGTCACATGGATATACATGGTATCATCGCGACCAACTTCCGATTTAAACTGGCGAATGGCTTCCAAGAAAGGCAAACTTTCAATGTCGCCGACCGTCCCGCCAATCTCAACAATCACCACATCGGCTTGGCTTTCTTCGGCCACCAGTCTGATCCGGTCTTTAATCTCGTTGGTAATATGGGGGATCACTTGCACCGTCCCCCCTAAAAAGGCACCCTGCCGCTCTTTGTTCAGGACGGACCAGTAGATCTTCCCGGTCGTCACGTTGTTATTCTTCGATAAGTTCTCATCGATAAACCGTTCGTAATGGCCTAAATCCAAATCGGTCTCCGCGCCGTCGTCGGTAACGAAAACTTCGCCATGTTGGTAAGGGCTCATTGTTCCCGGGTCGACGTTGATATAGGGGTCAAACTTTAAAATACTGACTTTCACCCCTCGACTCTTTAAAAGTCGTCCAATCGATGCTGCGGTAATCCCTTTTCCCAACGAGGAGACTACGCCTCCGGTAATGAAAATATATTTAGCCACTATTCTCCCCCTAGCTTTAAAAGTATCTTTATTAAGTCAGTTTTAGCATTAACTTTTTCGTGAACCCTAACCATTATTCCGGTCAAAACTTCCTCCAGCTGATTCTTCCAGGGCCGGGACGACGGGATCCGGATACTTCGCCATCACGCCGTGGAACAAGTGGATCATAAACACCTGTAAAAAGCTGCCGAAAAAGAGCAGTAGTAAGGGGGCGATCAACGTGAAAACCACCCCAACCAAAACCAGGATGAAGAAGGCACCAACAGTCAGCAGGGTATTGTCCAAGAACAAAATTAAGGTTTTCTTGATCACCTTTTTCACCGTATTACGTTGCAACACGAGAAGCCCCGGTAAATAAAGGGTAGCAAAGACCAAAAAAAGAAAAAGATACAACAGGAAAAAGCCTAAGATTTTCAGGGTAAAATCTTTTAACACAAAAAAACAGATGACCAGATCAACCAGGCAAAAAAGAAGGAGGCCCGTATAGAGCGCATAAACTCCCGCCGCTGTCCAATAGTGCTTCCTGAGCCCATCCCACAACCCCTTGAGTTCAGCCTCGTCGTTGATCACCTGATTCATCTGGTAAAACAGGACGGTTTGGACCGGGCCGAGGATGAAGGCGGCATAAGGGACCCCAAACATGAGGAAAGAAAGAAACAAGTTCAATGGATGAGTTTGGTTTTCCAAGGTAGCAGGCAATAGGTTAAAGAAAGGCTGCGCAAAAAGGATGGAAACCACCAACAACCCAAACCAAAGGACACTGATGAACATCGAATAACCTAAATGGTGGTAGATGTCAACAACCGTCTGTTTGAAGATGAAAAAGAGATTCCGCTCCTTTTTCCCCACTGACGCCACGTCGCTCCCCCCTTTAAGTCAGAACACAGGCAAATAGTCATTAAAAGAAAGGTCGCCTAAAGAAGGGACCTTTCTGAAATTTATGAAACCTTTTGTTCGCTTGTCGACGAAGATTGGTTACTGTCCTTGTCTTGGCTGGGTTTGCGGTTGTCGGTGATATAGAAACCGCTCCCTTTGAAGATAATCCCTACGTTGCGGCTGATCTGTCGCTGGGCTTCTCCGCCACAATGGGGACAAACCGTCAACGGTTCTTCGGTGATCTTCTGAAACCACTCGAACCGGCCGCATTTTGCACACATATAGTCGTAGGTTGGCATCTCCTCACCTCCATACTAAACACCAACGCTTATTTTAAGAAGTTTCGGCGATGTAACTTCGGTTTTTACCTACATTTCAATAATATACGCCAATTCCAGATGCTTGTCAAGGATTGTCCCCTCCGTAAAAAGCGCGGAAAAAAAGACGCCTTACGGCGTCTTTTGTGTCTTTCTCCTCCTTCCTTCTAGTTGGCAATCGGGACCTTTGGAATGAGGAGCTTTTTCCCTAAAACCAGCTCTTGGTCAGTACCGGTCAACTGGTTCGCCTTAGCCAGGGCCGCCATGGTCGTATTATAGCGACGGGCAATCCCCCATAACGTGTCACCCGGCTGCACCACGTAAAACAACATGCTTGGTTTCGGCCCTTCCTCCGGCAATACCAAGGCGCTGTCGCTAACCAGAGACAACTCGCGGTTTTGCGTTATGGTGATCATCGCCTTGAACTCCCAAACCAGTTTGATCGTTCTCTCGTCCTCCAGTTCCACTTTGGGCCGCTGGGGATTGAGGAAAACCCGGGCTTGCATCTCGGCTTCCACCCCGGGAAGGTCTAAGGTGGTGCCGAAGGTTAAAGCTTCCGTTCCGCCCTGCCCCCAACCGGCCGCCGTAATCACGTCCCCTTCTTCGCCCGCACCTTCCGCTTGGTAAAGAAGGGTGGCAAGGGCTTCTCCGGTGATGATCAACTGGTCATGGTCCAATTCCCATTCGATTTTGGGCTCCGTCACCATCACTTCCAAGACGTTTTTGATGTTTGGCCGCTGCTCCGGTAGGGTAAGGAGTTTTTCCACCACAAAGGAGCGTTCCGTTTCTTCAACTACTTCAACCCAGGAGCCAACTTCCCGTTTAAGATCGATGATCCCTTTTTCCGCCGACACGTCAGTAATGGCCTTTACCTGGCGGGTTCTGGTCAGGCACACGTCGGCACCAAGCTGGATCTGTACCCGGCAGCTTTCCGGATGCGAGGAAGTACACGCCACGCTCTCCACCCAAAGTTCATAGGAGACCGAAGACTCCTGCGGCAGCGGGGCTTCAACCGAGATCTGGAAGGGGAGCGCCCCACCGTTCTCTTCGGTCCATTTTTGGGTCTCCAGACCACCCTCCAGCCCATCTTCAGTCAGGGTGACGTAGACCAGATGTACTTCCAATTTCCCTTCGATGTTGACTTTTTCTCTGGCCACAGAAACCGCGGTCTGCACCGGGAAGGCTTGACAACTGATGATCCGACTCAGCGGCGGCCGCGGATAGATGAGGGCCAAAGTGTTGTTAAACTCCCGACTAACATGGGTTTGTAATAGCGGTTCCGCCACCAACAAATGCTCCGCTTCCGTATGGACCTGGGCTTCGGTTTCGATCTGCTCGACAAAGCCAACCGCCACCGGTTCATGGGCCCGCAACCGAACTTCCAGTTCCAATTGGTATTTTACTGTTCGTTCGGTCTCCGGTTGCAGTTTTGTTTTTAACAGGCGCACCTGCCAATCCCAGTCCGCCTTCGGATCAGGCAGCTCAACCTCGCCGTTTACAACCGCACCCTCCGTCCCTTTCCACACCATTCCATACACGGGGACCCGGTCCAAGCTTTCCTTTCCCCGATAAACCAGATGGACGTCAACGGTCCCGGACAAAAAAAGTTTGTTCCCGATGATTTCGCCTTTAATCTCCCGCAAGTACCCGTGGTTCGCCAGAACCGCTTCCAGGTCCGGACAATCGGCCGCCAAAGCGAGCTGACCCTGCGCTTCCAGTCCCTTGTTGGTGGTGTGTAAGGTTCTTTCCATCACGGCCTGCCCATAATGGCAAGTAAACATGCTACCCCCTCCTTGTGTAAATTTGCGTGCCAAAACCGCACGGCCTTACCCTCCTTTCTAAGGCCGCCTTTTTTCGTTATAAGAATATTTATGCCAATCCGCCATTGTTCATTACCATCATCCGGGGGGTAGCTGAAAAATAGCGGTTCCCTTCCTCCTGCCAAGTTTTCCACCCATTCTCCAGCCCTGTAAAGACAACCCCACGCAGGTTTAAACGGTCAATCTGGTCCAGGATTCCTCTAATTGTCAAGCGGTCGGGAATGAAAACCGTTTTTGTCTCGTCTTTATACCGGTAACGATAAGAGAGCCACCCATACCGGCCAATTCTTTTCGGTTCCCCGATCCGGTTGAGGCGGGCCAGCCTTTTCTCCACCGGTGTTAAACAATACTCTCTGCCCTTATCGTCCAAACCTTTTCCGTGCAGGTCGAAATGGAGGAACAAGCGCGTACAGGGATAATAGGTTAAGAGCTTTTTAATTTGCCGCGGCCAAACCGCCAGCGCTTCGGCGTCGGAAATGGAGACCGGTACGGAAACAATGAGGGCATCCGCCTCCGTACTGGTAGGCAAACGGCAATGGTCCAAGTTTTGCCACCAGATTAGTTCGGTCTTGACTGTCCGTCGAACCCGCCGGAGAGCTTTCCCTTCGCGGCGGGACAGTTTTTTCCCGGACAAATCCACCACCAATGACGAACCGGCCGGGGGGAAACAGCCCGCGGCCAACGCCAAAAGCCGATCGGGTTTTACATAAATGAAGCTTGCTTCCCCGGGCATCTCGCCTCCCGAAGCCCCGGGCAACCCGTCGGTGGCGAAACCCCAGATCAATTCCCGCCTTTCCACCATGATTTGCTGGCCGGGGACAATCCGGCGGAGGCGACAACGGGTCACCGGATCCTTAAAGGCTTGCCCGCCTACCCCGTGCTGTACAGCCAGGGTTTGAATGGTCTCGCCTTCACCGCTCGTGATCAGGATGCGGTTGTGAATCCCACTCTCCGCCAGAAGCTTGAGGGTGTCCGGACCGCACACCCCATCAGCCGGAAGGTGGTAGGCTTTTTGAAAGCTTTTCACCGCTTCCCGGGTTAAAAGGTCATATTCACCATTAATCGCTCCGTCGTAAAGTCCCAACTCGGTTAAGAGCATCTGCAACTGCCGGACATCGTGACCACACACACCCACCGTCAGCCATCTTCGCCCCAAAGGTAACTTGCTGACCGGTAAAATCGCCAGACGGGGCATGACTCCCATCTCCCTTGTGTTTGGTCTTATTATGATATGAAAGGTCAGAAGGCATGGTGTCAATTACTCTCCCGGACGCACGCCCGCCTGGCAACGGCATAAAAAAAACGGCCCGTACCGCCGTTGATTCACAATAACATAATTAAGTTTTCTACTTCACACTTTCACCCGCTTTTTTCAGTTCCGCCAAAAGGGCTTGCGCCGCTTGGTTCTCCGGGTTGAGCTGCAATACCGTCTCCAGTTCCTTAACGGCATCCACCCACCGTTCCTGTTGATAATAAACCACGCCTAAAATATAATGAAACCCTTCAATCTTCAGGTTCAGCGCAATCCCCCGGACACAATCTTCCTCGGCACCGGCCAAATCACCGGCGTTATAGCGGTGAAAACTGCGGTAGAGATAAGCCCGGGCCAGTAAAGAACGGGTCTCACGAAGGTCGGGGTGCAGCTTTTGACTCTGCTCCAAATAATGCACCGCCTTATCCCACGCTTCGTCCACCAACGCCTTCCCGCCTTCGGCCAAATAGGCACCGGCCAGTAACCGGCTGGTCAACAATGACTCCGGATTTAAACGGTAGCTCTCCTCCAAAGACCCAAGGGCTTTTTCGAAATCCTCCTGTTCCAGCGCGAGGCGGCCGGTCTCCAACGGTAGATACCACTTGTTCGGGGGCGGCGTAACCGCATTTATGGTGGTAAAAACCATGACCAAGACGAGGAGAACCCGCCACAACCAGCGCCCGGCGATTTGGTCCCTTGTCCCCAGGCCTAAAGCGTAAGCCCAGAGCAAGCCACCGATTAAGCCCCCAAGATGGCCCATGTAATCGATCCCGGGGAGCACAAAACCAAGCACCAGATTTAAACCCAACACTATCCAAAAACTACGCCCGAACAACCCCTTCGCCACTTGCGGCCGGCGGATACTAAAGTAGATAAGGGCCCCCACCAGTCCGAAAATCGCCCCCGACGCGCCAACCGAAACCGTGTCCGGTTGGAAAAGAACGCTGGCCACCGTTCCTAAGAGCCCGGCCCCAAAGTAAATCCAGAAAAACCGTCTTTCCCCAAAAAAGCGCTCGACCAGACTTCCTAACTGAAAGAGGGCGAAAGAGTTGAAGAGAAAATGTTCCCACCCCGCATGTAAAAAAAGGGGGGTCAGCAACCGCCAATACTCCCCCATCCACAGACGGGGATTATATTTCGCACCCATGCCAATCAGAAAACTGGTCTGGTTAGTTGCCCCGCGGAGCATTTCTCCCAGAAAAACGAGCAGATTGATGAAGAGCAGAATATAGGTGAGCCGCGGACGGCCCCCCGCCGCCTCCCGGCGACCGCCTGGGATGCTTGGCTGTTCCGTCACAACCGCATTCGCCAACTGGACCGCCAAGAAAAGGACCCTTGCCTCGACCTGCCAGCGAAAATGGTCTTTGACCGTCGAAAGCCGGGGCCCGGCCATTTCCCAGATCGCTTCCACCCATGGCATCTCCCCCAGATAATCCAGGAACTTCTTTTCCCCGGCCTCCTCCCCGGCCGCCAGCAACAAAATAGCCAGCGACAACTGGGTCCGGTCGTTACGCTCCGCCAGGACGGTCTTGATGATAAAATCACGCCACTGGGCTGCCGGAGACAAGTTTGTCCCGATCAACAGCAATTTCCGGTGAAAAGGTTCTTCTTTCGCCAGAAGAACAAAGCCTTCTTTCGTCGGTGCTTCTCTGGTCTGGTAACCGATGGCGGTCAACCGGGATAGAATAACTCTCAGCTCGTCCGGGTTCATCCCAAACACCTTCCCTCGCTTTGAGTTATTTCGCGATCCGGCCGGAAATCCCCTGCCCGCCAACCAAACAAAAAAAAGCCGGAAACCCGGCTTTTAACGTTAATCGAAGGCAACAGTTCTTATTTGTAAATCGGCCATCTCAGCCAAGTCGGCCGTTAAACGGTCCACCGCTGCCGCTTCCTGCATCAACAGGACAATCAGACCCTTTTCCTTATCCGGACTGGGCAAGCCAAAGCGGCCCATAATATTATCACCATACTTGGTAATAATCGATTGGACCGCCGGTGCCAGATCGGCACGGTTTGGAACCTGAAGCCCCACGAGAAAAGTTTGGTCGCTTGGTGACAAGACAGGCACCACCTTTCCGCCAAGCGCATAATCTATCGTAAAACTGGGGCAAGGAGGAAACATTGAAGATGTCCGATCATGAGGTGAAAAATATCCCGAAAAAACGGATCTACCGCCGTCGAAGTGCGGCCCAGACCAAACCGCAACCGTCCACGCCGGCAAAGGGTTTACCCCCGGAAGACCTGGCTGCTTTTCAGGAATTGGCACCAAAGCTGAGCCCAAAAGGGCAAGAAGTAATTGCCCTGTTACTGAAGGTCTTCAACGAAAAGGGTGAACTCAATACGGAGCAGCTTTTGCAACTAATCAATAACTATGCCGCCCCGGTCAAAAACCACGCGCAAAAAAACCCGGCCAATCCGAATCTGACGCCGCTCATCAGCATGTTGCCACTTTTAACATCTTCCCTGAGTAACCAGGGCCTAAACCCAACGGTCCTCGCCAGTTTAGTCAGTATGCTGGCAGCCAGTCGCCCGCGGGACTAGGCAATAACCCCGGGGAACACCCGGGGTAGCCTCGTTGCTGATTGTTCTTATTGCTCCATTTGTTTGGCGAGGAAGCCCGCCGCCGTTTCCGCCACTTTAATCTCCAGTTCCCCCATGGTCACCCCGGGTTCTTTCGAAGCCAAAATCACGGCCCCGATCGGATCCCCTTCGGCAATAATCGGCGCAATAACTTGCGCGGTAAACTTACACTCGCCCTCCTCCTCGAGGATCGGACAAGTTTCGCAGTATTTATGGTCGCCGGGCGAGGGCATCAGAACAACCTTCCGCTCTTCAATCGCGTTTTCGACCGCTTTAGAGATCGGTTTATCAATAAACTCTTTTTTCGGGGCACCGGCGACAGCAATGATCAGATCCCGGTCGGCAATAAGGGAAATATGTCCGGTCGATTCATATAAAGAATCGGCATATTCTTTGGCAAAGTCCCCGAGTTCCCCGATGGGTGAGTATTTTTTTAAGATCACTTCACCCTCGCGGTCAACAAAGATCTCCAGCGGGTCCCCCTCCCTGATCCGGAGGGTTCTGCGAATTTCCTTTGGAATCACAACACGACCCAGATCATCGATGCGCCGAACTATACCTGTTGCCTTCATCCTTTTTCCCTCCTTCTTCTAAGTCTTCCATCCGCCATTTTTGGTGCAATGTCGTCAATGTTTCCGAAGCCAACCCTTCCTTCATTGTTCAGGATTTATTGCTATTTATTGATATTATATACCTTGCTGAGCAGGAATATTCATTTGCTGCTGCGGTCTGCAACTGACGCCGGATGGAAAACTGTCATGATTAGATTTCCCTGTCCAGCTATGAATATACTTCCTAAACAGACTTCTTTTCCCCTAACAGATAAAGGAGGGAATCTTTGACCAATTTCCAATTATCCGCCGTTTCGTATCCGGCCGTCCGCCAGCGCATAACCGGTTGGCGGCCCGGTTGGTAGCGAACCCGACCCTTATAACCAACAAGCAACGCCGTAATCCGCTCCGCATTCAAGGACAGACCAGGTAGGAAACGGGCAACCAGATCACCCCGTTCCGTGGTCACTGTACTGACCCCCAGCTGTTTGGCCAGTACTTTCAGGCGGGCAATCTCCAACAGGTTACGGGTGGCCGGCGGCAGTTCGCCAAAGCGGTCTTCCATCTCCGCTTCAACCTCATCGGCCTCCGCCAGGCTGGTGATGGCGGCAATCTTCTTGTACATCTCAACTTTTTGGGCCGGGTCACTAATGTAGTCTTCCCCAATAAAGGCATCCATGGCCACCTCAATGGTGGGATCCGGGGTGTCCGGTTTTTTCTCCCCGCGCCGCTCGGTAATAGCATCCTCCAACAAGCGGCAGTAAAGGTCAAAACCAATGGCCGCAATATGGCCGTGCTGCTCGGCACCCAGGAGGTTTCCGGCGCCACGGATCTCCAAGTCCCGTTGGGCGATTTTCAGCCCGGACCCAAGTTCCGTAAAGTCCCGGATCGTGGCCAGTCTTTTCTCCGCCACTTCGCTTAAGAGTTTGTCTTTCCGGAAAGTAAAGTAGGCATAAGCCACCCGGTTGCTTCGCCCGACTCTCCCCCGTAGTTGGTACAGTTGGGCAAGGCCCAGCCGGTCCGCGTCATAGACAATAATGGTATTTACATTTGGAATATCCAAACCGTTTTCAATAATCGTCGTACAGACCAAAAGGTCACTGGCTCCTTCGTAAAAGCTGAGCATCACTTCTTCCAATTGGTCCTCCGACATCTGCCCGTGAGCAATATCAATCCGCGCTTCCGGGATAAGCTGCTGCAGATAGCTGGCCATTTGGTCGATGGTCTTGACCCGGTTATAAACAAAGAAGACCTGTCCGCCCCGTTCCAACTCCCGCCGGATCGCTTCGACGATTATTTCTTCGTTGTATTCAATCACATAGGTTTTCACCGGATAGCGGTCTTCCGGCGGCGTCTCGATCACACTTATATCGCGGATCCCAATCAGCGACATGTGCAGAGTGCGGGGGATCGGAGTCGCCGTCAAGGTTAACGCGTCCACATTTTTCTTCAGTTCCTTGAGGCGTTCCTTATGGGAGACGCCAAATTTCTGTTCTTCATCAACGATCAGTAAGCCCAGATCTTTAAAGGCGACGTCCTTGGATAAGAGGCGATGGGTGCCGATCACCAGATCAATCGTCCCGTTTTTTAACCCTTTCACCACTCTTTCCTGCTCCGCAGGGGACTGAAAACGGCTTAGCAGACCGATATTCACCGGATAACCACTGAACCGTTGGGTAAAGGTCTGGAAATGCTGCTGCGCCAGGATGG
The DNA here is from genome assembly GCF_013664685.1 of Capillibacterium thermochitinicola. Classification (NCBI taxonomy): domain Bacteria; kingdom Bacillati; phylum Bacillota; genus Capillibacterium; species Capillibacterium thermochitinicola. Next base: position 9,478 of record NZ_JAAKDE010000019.1, on the reverse strand, counting down.
TCGTGGGGACCAGGACCGCCACCTGTTTCCCATTGGTCACGACCTTAAACGCCGCCCGCATCGCCACCTCGGTCTTGCCGTAACCCACATCCCCGCAGAGGAGCCGGTCCATCGGGCGGTCGGATTCCAAATCCTTTTTAATTTCATTAATGGCTTTTAATTGGTCGGGAGTCTCCTCGTAAACAAATGCTTCCTCAAACTCATGCTGCCAAACAGTATCGGGGGGATACGCATAACCTTTGGCGACAAATCGGTCGGCATAAAGTCTGAGTAGCTTGTCAGCCATTTCTTTAATGGACTCTTGAACTCTGGTCTTTACCTTCTGCCAATCGCTTCCGCCCAACCGGTTAATCTTGGGCGGGGTCTCTTCCAACCCGATATATTTTTGGACCATCCCCACCTGGTCCGTGGGTACATACAACCGGTCCGCATCGGCATATTCGATCTCCAGATATTCGCGGATGGCCCCATTGATCTCCAGTTTTTTGATGCCAAGATACTTCCCGATCCCGTGGTTGATATGGACGACATAATCCCCAACCTGTAATTCCTCTAGATCGGAGAGTTTCAAGCCTTCTTTCGCGAAACGGGCCTTGCTTTTTTTCACCCGGCGTTGGTAGCCGTAAAGCTCAGTTTCGGTTAAGAGCAGTAGTCGATCGGTGGGAAGTTCGATCCCTTCCCCAAGGGAAAGGGGGGCCAGATAGATCTGTCCCGGCACCAGCTCACCGCTGCCGGGCCAGTCATTGGTCAAAAGATCTTCCGCTCTTAACGCCTCCGCCAGGCTGCGCCGCCGTTCCGTTCCCGGTACCCCCAGCACAACGGTCCAGCGTTTTTCGACCCGCTTCTTTAAATCTTGAACCAGCTTTTTAAATTGGCCGGCATAGTCGGGGGGCATCCGCATCGGAAAACTTAGGACGGTATCGATCCTGCTCCCTTTCAAAGTCCGGCTTACGGTGGAAAGATGAAGCCGGGCCCGGGCGGCCAAGCTTGCTTGGATTTCATTTAAAGACAGATAAATACGGGTTTCTTCCGGAAGAAGATGTCCCCGTTCGAGAAAGCCCCCGATAATCCGGGTGTTTTCCTCTTCCAGGGACCGCAGGTACTCACTGCCCCGCACCGGTTCATGCAGGACTAAAAGGGCATCCGGCAGATAAGCCCAAAAGGGTACAAGCTCGTCGTGGACCAACGGCATAAAGCGGTCCATCCCAGGAAAACTCAGCCCGTTCTCGATCTTCTCCAGTAACTCGGCAAAACGTTTTTGTAAAAAAGCGGCCCCTTCTTGGGACTTTTGATTCGTCTCCAGTTTACTTAAACGTTCACTTTGTTGCTGAACGACGGAGGCAATGGCGTGGCGGGCCGTGCGGAATTGCTCCGCGGTCCATAATCCTTCCCGGGCGGGCAGGATTGTGACTGCTTCCAGTTTCAGCATGGATTTTTGAGTCTCGGTATTGAAGGTACGGATTGAATCGATCACATCCCCAAAAAACTCAATCCGTAAGGGATCGGGTTGGTCTAATGGGTAAAGATCGATTATATCACCGCGAACACTGAATTCCCCAGGGGCCTCCACCTTGGGCACCCGGGTGTAACCAACTGTTACAAGCTTCTGGAGGAAGTTTTCCCGTCCCAACTCCTCCCCCATCTTCACCCGGGTGATGAACGCCGTCAATTCCTTGGGGGGTAATACTTTTCTCACCAGGGCCGGCCAAGAAGTGACCACCATCAGTTGCTCGTTGGCCAGAAGTCGGCTGAGGACGAGAAGACGTTGTCCGGCCACTTCTTTTTCGTAGGCTTCTTCGTGGGCCAAAAGGTCGTAAGGGGGAAACAACAAGCACGTTTCGGTGCCGACCAGGGCAGCCAGGTCTGCGCTTAAGCGTTCCGCCGCCGACGGTGTGCTGGTCACGATTAACATCTTTTGGTTCAACGTTTGCCACAGGGTGGCCAGCAGGAACAGGCTGGGCGTCCCGCGGACCCCCTGCCCTAAAACCGTCCCTTGTCTTGATTGCATAGCGGTAAGGAGTATTTTTGTTTCCGCCCAGGCACGAAGTGGTGCAAGCAGTTGTTCGAACAAGCAATTACCCCCTAAACAATAAACACACGAAAACACAACCAAGCGGAAGAAGAGGCACCCCCTTCTTTCCTTGGCCGTGCTTTTTATTATTCTATATGATGTCTTATTTATGACACCACGCTTAAACCGCCAAACCTCTTGTCATAAAAACATATGGCGCCAGGCGATGTAATATTCTACTCAAGCGGGACCGGACCATTGAATTTACTCATTGCTTTTTCGATTCCTTCTTCGCACCAGGAGATGATGGCCTGGGCGGCCCGGCGCGTAACCGCCGGGAGGAACTCCTGTTCTTCCGCCGTAAAGCAACCTAAAACATAATCAACCATCCCCTCCTGGTCGGGCGGGCGACCAATCCCCACCCGTAACCGGGGAAAATCGGGGCCGGCAACGGCGATCACCGACGCCAACCCATTATGCCCACCAGAACTGCCCCTCGGTTTCAAACGGATCTTCCCAAAGGGTAAGGCCATATCATCAGATATTATTATTACCCGTTCTAAAGGTAAGTGATACTGATCCAAAAAAATCTTTACCGCTTCGCCGCTACGGTTCATGTAGGTTAATGGCTTAACAAGATAAAGACGGCGTTCACCATCGGTCACCACCGCCTTGCCATAAAGCTTGTTATTTTGCCACCGGACCCGGTAGAACCGGGCTAACTCCTCCAATACCAAAAACCCGGCATTGTGCCGGGTTAGCTGGTACTGTTCGCCGGGGTTCCCCAAGCCGACAATGAGAAAATCCTTCATTCCCTTGTCCTCCAGTACTATTCCGTCTCTTGCTCGGGTTCGGCTTTCGCTCCCTCCGCGGCTTCTTCTTCCGGCGCCGCTTCCGCTTCCGACCGTGGTGCCGCAGCCACCACAACCGGTTCGCTCGCTTCCGTTACAAATTCAACCCCCGCCGGCGGTTGTAAATCCCCGACAGTTATACTGTTATTCATTGTTAGCCCGGAGACATCGACCTCAATCTTGGCCGGGATATCCGCCGGCAGACAGGATACTTCCACTTCATGCAGGATGGTTTCGATGAGCGAGCCGTCGTTTTCTCTTTGGTCCTCACCCACCAGAACAACCGGGACCTTTACCACAACCTTCTGTTCCATTGAGACCTGGTAAAAATCCACATGCAATGGCGTACCTTTCAGCGGATCATACTGGATTTCTCTCACCAAAACCGGTATTTCTTTGGTTGTTTTTCCCTTTTTCACTTGCAGGTTGATTAATTGGTTTAGACCTTTAGTGTTAAAGTACTTTTGGGTTTCACGCAGATTTAGGCTTAGATTAGCTTGGGTTTCTCCGTACAAGACCGCTGGCAGCAATCCCTCGCGCCGGAGGCGATGGGCAGCCCCTTTCCCGGTTTCTTCCCGGACGGTCGCCGTCAGTACGCAATCCATAGTTATCCACCCCCATATGCATCATCTTGAACCTATATTAACCATAACATTAAATTATTATATCATTAGATCCGATCACGGGCAAATTATTCACCGATTTTCCGTACCCCGGTTTTACTCGGTATCCACCCTTCCTTAAACGCTTTTGCCTTCAAAAGCGTTCCTCTTGCTAAACGAAGGGTTCCCTGATAACGCAAACTCGTCTCCGTCGGTTCACTGCCGTCGGTGGTGTAGTGAATATCAACCTCCGCAGTTGGACAGTTGATCCGGATATGGTAAACATCTTCCGCCGCTACGTATTCCTCTTGGAAAGCCACCGGTGCCACCCGGAAACTCTGGCGCGCCCGGGCCACGGCCACGCAATGGGCGGGAACATCCTTGGTGATGGTGGAGCCGGCCCCGACCAGCGCCCCCTCACCCACCGTCACCGGCGCGACTAAGTTGGTGTTACTTCCGATGAAGGCACCGTTTTCGATGACCGTAGGCCATTTCCGGACACCGTCATAATTACAGGTAATCGTTCCCGCGCCGATGTTAACCCGCGAACCAATGGTGGTATCACCAATGTAACTAAGGTGGGGAACCTTGCTCTTTTCGCCCACCGTTGAGTTCTTCATCTCCACAAAACTACCGACCTTCGCTCCATCCGCCACCCGCGTTCCCGGCCGCAAATATGTATAGGGACCGACCTCCACCGCCCGGCCCAACGTAACGTCAGTTAAATTACTAAAGGCCACCCGGGATCCTTCTCCAATCACAGACGAAGATATTTGGGTAAAGGGCCCAATCTGGCAGTTGGAGCCAATCTTGGTTTCTCCCCATAAAAGCACGCCGGGGTAAAGCGTGGTGTCCCGGCCGATCTGTACGCGGGGATCGATATAAGTGGTCGCCGGGTCAATCACCGTCACCCCCGCCGCCATAATCCGTTCTAAAATCTGCCACCGCATTTTCGCCTCGGTTTGGGCCAGGGCAATCCGGTCATTCGGACCCATGATCTCGTCCGGACGGTCGCTCTTCACCGTGGCCAAAGTTTTTCCGGCCGCCGCAAGCAAAGCAATGACATCCGTCAAATAGTACTCACCCTGCGCATTCTGCGGTTTTAAATTCGCCAAGGCGGAACGGAGAACCGGCATCGAGAAACAATAGATGCCAGTATTGACCTCCCGGATCTTTTTTTCATCAGCGGAGGCATCCCTTTCCTCCACAATTGCCGTCAACCAGCCTTCCGGGGAACGGATAATCCGCCCGTAACCGGTGGGATTCTGTAGTTCGGCGGTCAAAACGGTAGCGGCCGCCCCGGTTTGGCGGTGGACATCAACCAAGGTTTGCAGACTCTGAGTGGTAATTAAAGGGGTATCACCGTAAAGGACCAAAAGATCGCCATCAAACTCGGTCAAATGGGCACTGGCTTTTTTGACGGCATCGCCCGTTCCCAACTGTTCTTTCTGCCAAACATACTCGACCCCGTCACCCAGGGCCGCGATAACCTGCTCCCCTTTATAACCAACCACCACCAAAGGTGGTAAGGGCGATAATTTCTCGGCTTCCCATAGCACATACTGGACCATCGGCACACCACAAATGGGGAAAAGGACCTTCGGCCGCTCGGAGTTCATCCTTGTTCCCTTCCCCGCGGCTAAAATAACAACTCTTAGTTCGGACAAAATGTTTCCCCCTTAAAAAAATTGGAAGCCAATCATATTTTGGACGACTGAAGATAAAAAAACTCCGCCGAAGCAGAGTTCTCGATTGGACTTAAATAAAATGGCTGGGGCGGCTGGATTCGAACCAACGCATGCGGGAGTCAAAGTCCCGTGCCTTACCGCTTGGCGACGCCCCAACAAGCAACGTTTATTATAACAAATAGAACAGGGATTTGTCAACAACCAAAGCTTGCTTAATTACTTTATTTGGTTCTTATTCGGCTTTTCTGTATTCTTCTAAGATGGCGTTCTGGATCAATTGGCGGGCGTCCGCATTAATCGGATGGGCAATGTCTTTAAATTCTCCCGTTGGCGTTTTGCGGCTGGGCATTGCCACAAACAGACCATTCTGACCTTCGATCACCCTGATTTCCCGGACAACAAAGGCGTCGTCGAAGGTTATGGAAGCAATCGCTTTCATTTTGCTCCCATTGTCAATTTTTTTCAGCCGTATATCTGTGATGTTCATATTTTCACCTCTTTTTGGAAATAAAGTCAGCGCATAATTCTTTCGACAAAAGATCTGGAAATCCTGCCAATCCTAAACATTTGGTAAAAAAGGTGAAAATTATTCTTTACGGACTAACGGCTTTATCCTTTGCCAAGCAGCGTGCGGGCTAAGCTGAGGTCGCTTGGTTTATCCACATCCACCCCGATCTCCGGGTATAAGGAACGGATCCCCGCTCCCTTCACGTTAAAGATTGCGCCGACCCGCGCTTCAATTTCCTCGATTCCCAACTGCCCGGCAATGAGTTTCACCATAAACCTAATCCCCAGTAAACGACAGAGCTTAAGCGGTTGCTTCCGTAAAGCAAAGGCCTGTTCAATCCGGTCCCGAAGGTCAAGGAGAATTTTTGGGCGGACCAAAAAGATATTGCCACCGGTGACCACGCCCTCTTTTAAGCGGACATATGTTCTTTTGGTGGAGGGGTATTTCGCCAGCACCGCTGCTTTCGGCACAAACGAGTAGTAAACATCCGCCGGTCGCCGCCGGCAACGGTCGATAAAGTCCCGAATCGCCTCTTGTGTAATGAAGGGAATGTCCGAAGCCACCACCAAAACATGGTCGTCCGTTTGCGTATGTTGTCCCGCCCGGATCAGGCTGTCGATCATACTTTCGCCCGGAGTAATAATTTGGACTTTCGTCCATTTCTGCGCGGGAACAATTCCCGGAGGAACCACCGCCAGAATCCGGTTGATCTCTTCCATCCCGGCCAGCACTTCGATCACATACTCCACCATCGGACGGTTGTTGATCCGGATCCCGGCTTCATAAGGGGTTGGGTCGACGCTTTTAAGGGCCCCGGTATTCCGCCCGCCGCCAAGCACAATTGCCTCCATTTGCTCACCCCTAGGACTCTTCGGTCGGCGCATTGGGTTTTTCCAACCGTAGAACTTGCATTATGCTGTTCTCCGCATTTTCGATGTGTTCCTGTGCCAATTTCCGCGCCAGTTCCGGATCGCGGGCGGAGATTGCATCAACGATCTCCCGGTGCTCTTCAAAGGCTCTTTTCATTCTCCCCGGATAGGAAAGCGAGGTCTGACGAAAACGCTGAATCTGTTCCCTTAAATTGTTGATAATCTGGCCTAACCGCTCGTTCCGGCTGGCTTGGTATAAAATCTGGTGGAAACCGGTGTCCACCTCAACCATTCCGTCGAGATCCGCATTGCCAATTAGTTCCGACGACCGGACCAAGTGGCGCTGTAACTCCTCCAGCTCCTGATCGGTAATCCGTTCCGCCGCCAGCGCCGCCGCCAATCCCTCCAACGCTCCCCGGATCTCAAAGACTTCCACCACATCTTTCAGGGAGAAACTAGCCACATAAGCCCCTTTCCGGGGAACCATCAAGACGAGCCCTTCCAGTTCCAGTTTGCGGATGGCTTCCCGGATCGGCGTCCGGCTGACTCCCAACTCCTCCGCCAATTGAATCTCCATCAAACGCTCCCCCGGAGCTAACTGTCCCTTGATAATCGCTTCGCGCAGGGTTTCAAAGACCAGCTCCCGCAGGGGTTTATAGCTATCAAGTTTAATTGGAACCAAAGGTTCCCTTCCCATGTCTATCCCCCCTTCACGCTTACTCATCTACTTCAAGGCCGGCGGTAGTTAAGCATCCGTTGTAGGTCCACCATCCTTTTCGCCGTAAATCGGCAACTACTTGCGCCTGGCTCTCTGGTGCCCAGTCGGCCCCGAACACAAAGAGGGTCGGCCCGCTTCCGGACATCCGTACCGGCAGCCCCTTGTTGCGCAGCCAATCCATCACTTCTTTAAGCGCCGGGTAAAGGTTTAAAGTCACCTCTTCTAAACGGTTCCCCCAATACCGGGGAATTGCCTGATAATCGCCCTCCCGGATCAGAGTGGCGATTCTCTGCACCTCCGGATGGCGGTCCGCTGCCGTCAAAACAAGATTTCTGTAGATATGTACCGTACTAACGTTAAAAGGTGGCTTGGCTAGGAAAACCGGAAGGGACGGTAAGGGTGGCAGATCGGTCAATTGCTCCCCGATCCCGGTCGCCAGGACCGTCCCTCCCCGTAGACAGAAGGGAACATCCGCCCCGAGTGTTGCACCGATCTTTTCCAGCTCCAACCGGGATAAACCCAAACCCCACAGACGGTTCAACCCGACCAAAGTGGCGGCGGCATCGGCACTACCGCCGCCCAATCCCGCGCCCACCGGTATTCTTTTTTGCAGCAAAATCCGTGCGCCGGCGTTCAAACCCGCCTGGGCCAACAGTTTATTTGCCGCGCGGACGATGATATTCCGGTCATCAACCGGCAGCCGCTCACCCTTGATCTCCAAAGTAACCGTGGACGCCGGGATAAACACCAGATCGTCATGGAGATCGATCGATTGGAGGATCATTTCAACTTCATGATACCCATCCGGACGGCGACCAATTACATCCAAAACCAGATTAACTTTGGCAAACGCTTTAATCTTCACTTTCCTCATCTTTTTTTCATTGGCCATCACGGACAAAAAACCTGCTTGCTTTTGGCGTTTTTCTGTAAATATATCTATATGTTTATATAAATATATCTATATGTATAAAGACCCGCCTATGAAAGGCGGGTAAATTATTTTTGACCGTGCACCGGCTTTCGACGGACTCCCCCCGGTCGTACTATGATCGTTAGCTCCAACCAGGTTGCCCCGCGGCACACGAAGGAATCGGCTTACCGTTGCTTCCTCCCGGACCTGGCGGGGTTCACCGGTCTCCGTTGCGCAGGACCTGATCTTCAACACCACTTGTCATAGCCGGCACCGCAAAGAGCCGCCTCCCACCGGAATTCAACCCTGCTATAGCGGGTTGCAGGTTACAGGGCACCGCTACCTCCCCGTCTAGCACGGTCAAAATCTAACTCAGTCTATTTATTATAGCATTTTCCGTACCCAAAAACAAGAAACCAAAATTTCCCGGACCAAAAGGGGTTTAAAAAAACCGGTTACGCAACCGGTTATTTTTTTATGGCGGAGAGACTGGGATTCGAACCCAGGAGACGCGTTAACGTCTACACGCTCTCCAGGCGTGCGCCTTAGTCCACTCGGCCATCTCTCCGTAAAAGCTGAAGCAAAAATGGAATAAAGTCTGTAAAAATTAAGTGGCGGAGAGAGCGAGATTCGAACTCGCGAGGGGCGTAAACCCCTACCCGCTTTCGAGGCGGGCGCCTTCAACCACTCAGCCATCTCTCCTTTTTGACTTTACAGCAGTTGGACTTTGCTTTTCTTTATTTCGTAATTTTGATTTGATGAAAACTCCACTTGTATATTTTACACATAAGACGGCCGATGGTCAAGTCTCTTTCCCTGGAAACTCCCTCTTCCTCCGAAAGAAATCCGTAAGCAACCGGCCGGCCGGTTCGGCCAGGACTCCGCCGGTCACTTCTAACCGGTGGTTAAGTCGCCCATCATTGGCTATATTCATCAATGAACCGGCCGCTCCCGCCTTTGGGTCAAACGCGCCAAAAACCAACCGGTCCAGCCGGGCGTTGACCATTGCCCCCGCACACATCGGACAAGGCTCCAAGGTTACATAGAGCGTCATGCCATGGAGCCGCCAACTTCCCCGCCGGGCCGCGGCCGCACGGAGAGCAAGAATTTCGGCATGGGCCGTGGGGTCCCCCAGGCTTTCCCGCAAGTTATGGCCGCGGGCAAAAACCTCCCCCTGGTAGACCACGACCGCACCAATCGGCACTTCATCACGGGCTAAAGCTTTTTCCGCTTCCCGCAAAGCCTCTTCCATAAATTTTCGGTCGATCGCTTCCATCAATCAAAGCGGCTCCTTTGTGATCAAGTCCAGATTAGTGTG
>NZ_JAAKDE010000018.1 GCF_013664685.1 Capillibacterium thermochitinicola | reverse complement strand
TACAGAGAGGCCATGCTGGCCAGAAGCGCCGGGCCTTCGCAAACAGACTAAATGCGCAAAATGTCAGGATGCTATGTATCTCTTAGCCGCCGAACTATGGAATTCATAATTGCCAAACACACACCACATAGCAAGTAACAAAATTTCTTAAGGGATAAAGGACTGGATGGGGCACAAAGGAGAGAAGTAATTAAAGCATTTAAATCCGGTGCAAAAGTCGCTAAATTAGACAAAGATTTGGTCGTATACAGATATTATGGGGGCGCTTCAGAGCCTAGAGGTAAATGGGTAACTAAAAAGTTATTAACAGATCCAGTTAATCAGTTAGCATTACCGCCGGGGTCTACAACTGAAAAGGTTAAACAATGGGTTATTCCTAAAGATACGTAAGTGTTAATAGGTACAGTTGCCCCTAATTTTGGAAAACCAGGAGGAGCACCACAGATTTATGTGCCAGATCCCTCTGTATTAAAGATTAAAGTGAGGTGAAGATAATGAAATATAACTTACAAGACTTTATACTAGAACTTAATACCATAATACCTGAAATAGAGCGAGAACTTACTAATAGAAAGATGGGAATTGCTGGAGATGGTACAGTTGAACAATTAACACTATTTATTGATGAGCTAAAAAAGATACAAAGCATGGCTGTTTCAAATAATTTACCGTCTAAAGAACATAGATATACGGCTTTTACTTGGTATATTACTGATTCTTGGTACCAAAATTCACAACTTGGTAAGAAGTTATGTGAATTAGCTGATAAGTATAAGAGAAAGTTAGAATAGATTTAATGAGATGACTATATAGTTGCGATAACTATTTTTGGTAAAATTAGATTGAATGCACCCGAGTGTCCGGCGGAATTAGCAAGAGATAAGGGTAACATTACGTTACCCTTATCTAATTTTTATGACGTGGGAATTGAAGGCTAGTGTATAATTAAGTTCGCAATTTCAAAAAGGAAAAGCCATCGGGGCTCCGAAATGGTAAGTTGCCTAAACAAACCATGAAAGGAGTGTTACCCGATGGCTTACCATAAGGATACCCTAAATTTAGAAAAATTGCTACTGAAATTTTTAGGTGAACCGGACCCCATGTTAGCTATGCTACAATGGCTATGTCACAAACTAATGGAAGTAGAGGTTGAAAACAAGCTATGCGCCGGCAAAGGCGAACACTCACCAACAAGAACCGGTTACTATCTAGCCCCCTAATAGAGTTGGAGAAAAAGTACTAACATGTTAGAATGGAAGCAGGGGGTAAAAAGATGAAAACAAAACGCTACGACCAGGAATTTAAAGAACAAATCATCAGAGAATGCCAGGAAGTCGGTAATGCTGCCTTGGTAGCCAGACGTCATGGCCTCTCCAAAAACACCGTGCATAACTGGCTCAAAGCATCAAGAAGAAATGGCTCTGTTGTCCCTCTCCCCAAAAATAAAGAGCAAAGACTTAAAGAAGCCGAAAGACGCCTGGAGGAGCTTAGCCGGGAAAATGACCGGTTGAAAAGAATTGTTGCCGAAAAAGAGCTGGAGTTGGCAATTTTAAAAGAACTGCGTGATTTGGCAAACCCTCGGTAACCGACAAAGTCATGGTCGCGAAAAGGTGGATAGGAAAGGGATATAATACAAATTTGGTTCTTGACTTTGTCGGTTTAGCGGCATCCACCTTTTACGAGAATATTAGCCGGGAAGAATTGCCGAAAGAAAAGACGGATAAAGCTGCCGGCCGACCTAAAACCCAGTTTTCATCCACCCTTGATGGCCAGAGAATACCTGATGAACAAATCAAGGAATGGCTATGCGAATTAATCTGTGGCGATGGTTTTCCTTATGGCTATAAAAAGCTTACCGCCACTTTGGTTGAGGATTATGGGCTGGTCATCAATCATAAAAAGGTTTACCGTCTGTGCAAGGAACTGGAGATTCTTAAACCGCAAAGGGTTTGTCGGCCTAAACATCCTAAACGTTTACCGCAAAGGACCGAAATAACCGGACCGGACCAACTCTGGGAAATGGACATAAAGTACGGCTACATACATGGAGAAGAAAGATTCTTTTTTCAACTCTCTTTAATCGACGTTTTTGACCGCTGTGTTATTGACTATCATTTAGGCTTAACCTGCACGGCCAAAGATGCCTGTCGGGTCTTACGGAACGCTTTGAAAAAACGTGGCCTTAAACCTGGAATGAAAATGCCGCGGGTAAGGACGGATAATGGCCCACAATTCATTGCCAATTTCTTTGAAGAATTATGCCACAAGCTTGGCATAATCCATGAAAGAATCCCTATTGGCACGCCAAATTTAAACGCGCATATTGAAGCCTTTCATTCGATTCTCGAAGATGATTGCTACAGCAGGCATCAGTTTAACAGTTATGCGGAAGCTTATGAGCAGATTTCATTATATATGGATTATTATAACCGGCGCCGCCGCCATGGGAGCCTGAAGAATATGGCGCCAGAAAAGTATTATCAGGCTGTTATTAGTAATTCTATAAAACCTAAAACTTTTGTGGCATAATCTCCGGATTTAAGGGGTCAAGCCGATTTCATCGAAAAACTAAAACCCCGGCTTGCCTGCTGTTTCAATTCCTCATAGGTAGGCTAAAAACAAAGCCCGACTGTAAAAGTGATCGCGGTCATCTTTGGTTTCAATTCCTCATAGGTAGGCTAAAAACGAAGATTTTGTCAAGAGATTCACTACCAGCCTGGAGGTTTCAATTCCTCATAGGTAGGCTAAAAACGCAGGCGTCGCTAAAAAAGTGGCGCTTGTTTCTAGTTTCAATTCCTCATAGGTAGGCTAAAAACGCATGGAATGAAGAAATTGTTGATTGGATTGCTTATGTTTCAATTCCTCATAGGTAGGCTAAAAACCTGCACCACAAACAGTGCAGGGGTTTCCGTTTGGGCGGCATGTTTCAATTCCTCATAGGTAGGCTAAAAACTTTGTTACGCCGTAACGTTACCAACTGTTACAGTGGTTTCAATTCCTCATAGGTAGGCTAAAAACCAGCCTTGGCCCGGTTTGCTATCCTGCACCGTTCGGCGTTTCAATTCCTCATAGGTAGGCTAAAAACTTTTGATAGTTAAGGTTAGCCCCCAACCAGGTACTAGTTTCAATTCCTCATAGGTAGGCTAAAAACCCCGCGGATCATCATGGGCATTGAGATGGATGGAAAGTTTCAATTCCTCATAGGTAGGCTAAAAACACATTCCATTCTCCCGAATATCACTTCCATAAAATCCCGTTTCAATTCCTCATAGGTAGGCTAAAAACGGTCGACTGCTTGAAGAAAACCGCAAGTTGAGCGAAGTTTCAATTCCTCATAGGTAGGCTAAAAACCATCGTGACCCTGCGCTCGTCTGTCGGCCGGTGCGCTGTTTCAATTCCTCATAGGTAGGCTAAAAACGCGGGGTTTGCTGGTTCAGCAGTTGAGAGCGTTCCGGTTTCAATTCCTCATAGGTAGGCTAAAAACCATCCCGGACAGTTACGAGGAGCTGGTCGAATATTAGTTTCAATTCCTCATAGGTAGGCTAAAAACGACGTATTCATCGTGGATGATGCGGTCAGGGACGACGTTTCAATTCCTCATAGGTAGGCTAAAAACGAGGTGCGGCCGTCTGCCTGTCTTGCGAACCGGACGTGTTTCAATTCCTCATAGGTAGGCTAAAAACCTCGGCGGTCGCCCGGTCTTGGACAAGAGGGTTATGTTTCAATTCCTCATAGGTAGGCTAAAAACTGGCCGTGGCCAAACAGTCCCGGGAAACGGCTTGGAGTTTCAATTCCTCATAGGTAGGCTAAAAACGACGATCGACTCCATGCGTTCATTGATCGCCCTCACGTTTCAATTCCTCATAGGTAGGCTAAAAACTTAGCTTCATCAATTGACGACAGCCCAAATTCGGATTGTTTCAATTCCTCATAGGTAGGCTAAAAACGAAAATTTCATCTCGCCTCCTCCCGGAGATAGGCCTGTTTCAATTCCTCATAGGTAGGCTAAAAACCGTATATCACCGACCGCCGGGAACAATTCAAAAGCGGTTTCAATTCCTCATAGGTAGGCTAAAAACTATAAGCGGGGTCTTCCCGTTTTTTCGGGCAACCATGTTTCAATTCCTCATAGGTAGGCTAAAAACTTTTTTGTTCGGGTATACCGTACATTTTAATTATAGTTTCAATTCCTCATAGGTAGGCTAAAAACTTTCCACCTGAGCACTACAATTTTAATCCTGAACAGGTTTCAATTCCTCATAGGTAGGCTAAAAACCCGTTTGAAGTGCGCTTTTTTTACCCAGTGCGGACCGGAGAAAGGGAGCGCGACTGGGTATGAAACCGCGGAAAGCCTCGAAAAAGCTAAGAAAAATCGAATTTTATGTTTGTCGTCGATCCCCCGGGTTTTTTACATCACCGGGGGTCGACAACAAATTCATTTAGCATTAAAAAAGACAGCTTCCTTATTAGCCATAACATGAATAAATTAGTGGGAAAAAGCTGATAACAAGCTAACCCCATGCCATATTATATCTGTGAAGTTAACTTCTGTCTTGCGGCTTCAAAAATGCTCCATACTTGCTATCATACGTTAAATCACAGAACAACACCCCTTCATGTAGCCGGGAATGTCTTCTTGCGTACCAGTACGGAATCCTTACCTCATACCACTTTCTTTCTCTTGGCGAACTCTTGCAAACCTCAGCAAAAAAGCAATACGGAATAACAGTAACTGTTTCGTATTTTTCCATTCTTGTCCGTTCATATTCGTTGCGGGGTGAAATGTTATCCAAAATAGCTAACCGAGTTTTTTGGCTTTGTTCATATTGGGTTAATGCTTCACTAAATCCCTCACGTTCCTCAACGGGATAATCTTTATAGACACTCTCAACAATTGTCAATAAATCCTTTTCATTTAAATCAGAAGACGCCTGTTTGAATTCTGCGAAAGACTTTTCTAAAAGATCCGGCGCGTTGATCGGATTATACATCTTTTCTGCTTTGGCATCAGCTTTATATATAAGCACTCTACTATCCCTCTCCGGATCTCGACGCCGGTTAACTCTCCCTGCCCGTTGGACCAAAGCATCAGGGGGAGCGCATTCAGTAAAGAGCCAGTCAAAGTCAATATCTAAAGAAACTTCGACAACTTGAGTGGCAATTACAAGTCTGGCCCTTTCAAATGATTCTTCAATTGCCTTTCTGTCTTTGGCTATAAATCTTGAATGGTAACAAATGGCATCATAAGCTTCAAATTCCTTGGCCAGTGTTTGACACTTTTCAACTGTATTGACAACCACAAGAATTCTGTGACCTTTTTTAACGGCCTCTTTAATCTCTGCTATATCCTCCTCAATGAATTTATCTTTAGTAAAATATTTACTTCTTTCCTTATCGAGCAGCTCAGTATCCTTAAAAACCGTGGATGATGGCAGAACCTTCTGAAATAATGAGATAATACTCTCCGGCATGGTGGCGCTCATCAGTAAAAACCGTGCTCCCAATTGGGCAAAATGGCTGATCATCGAGACAATCAGTCCCAACGTCCACCCATCATAAGCGTGGATCTCATCAAGAATAATCACGCTATTTGCGGCATTAATCTCTTTAAGGACCCATTTTCCTGAGTTGAACCCGCTGGTCAGTAACTGGTCGACTGTTCCTACTGTGACCGGTCTAATAAATGATTGATCAAACAACAAGTTTCTCTTTTCTTCGCTTCCACTGGTTGTTTCATTATCTACTTCGGATTCAAAGATTAGATTGGCCGAAGAATGCGTCAACCCGACATTTTCTTCACCAAAAAAAGCACACAACCTGGACCAGATACTGTTGGCTGTAGCTTTAGTGGGCAGAAGGTATATTATTTTGGCGCCGCCCATAGCGCGTGAATTCTTTACCGCCCATAAGATTGATGCTTCCGTTTTCCCACTACCGGTCGGCGCCACAGCAATAACGTCTCCTTCTTGTTCGGATAGTTTTTGTTGAAATAATGATAATCCGTTAAACTTGATATTTTTCTCTTGGCATCTCTTTTTTAAAACCTCTATAATATGATCTTTTGATGCGCTGATGCTGTATGAGACCTTTGTTTTACTTGAACCCAACCAATCGGCATAGATTAGAATGCCCTTTATTAGCACAAACAACGTTCGTTCCCGATCATATTCATTTTTGGGGAGCAGTTGGGGTAAACATTCAAGCAGTTTAAACAGTCCCTTTAATCCATTCATTTTGGCAAATCTCTCGGATAAGCAGGGAAAATACCAACCTTCTCTGGCAAAGAACTCTTTTGCCAGGGTTATAGCTTCTTGAATCCCATCCAGATATGGCAAGGGTGGAGCAGCAACTTTTTCCCGTTGAAAAGATGAAAAAGTAAATTCTACCGGTAAATGATGCCCTGCCACTGCCAAGACTTCCAATGGGAATACCGAATATTTGCTTTCCTTATTCAACTCTTTCCAGGCCTCGAAGGCGAAGTTAAGTGAGATTAATTCATGACGGTAGTTCTTTCTGCGGTCAAATTTAGTCTTCTCTCTTATGGCAGCCATCATCTTCTGAAACGGCTCAATATTCTTCCCGATGTCGTGAAGAACTACCGTCATGAGGGATCCTTTCAGAAAACGTTCAACAGAAAAACCGTACTTGTTCGATAATCGCTCAATTAAAGGTCTCTTATACTCTACGACTTCCTTCCAAGCCTTGTAAACAACCTCGAGATGTTCTTCATATGTTTGGTCCGGTTTGGCATAATAAATTGTCATAGTAGAGCCACACTCTTTTCGCCAAACTTCAGTCCTTCTAATGGTCTAATTAACTTAACGGGGGTATCGACAAAGGTAAACGGTTCTCTCCGCTTTACCCGCCTGCCTTCTCCGGTAAAATCGAATTCCACCGGGAGAAGATATACCCTGGGAGTATAGAGTTCTTTCAGCAGAGGAATTTTCGTAATGTCAATATTTGATTCATAATTACTGCCGTGGTCTCCTGGAAGAACTGTATTTGAGAAATGAAAGAGTGGCGTCAGGTCAGTCTGAATGATTGAGCCCACACTTTTTATTTTTAGCAAATCATCGCTGCAACCTGCGGTTAGCGCATAACAGGGATCGGTAACAGCCCGCTGTATATCTCTAAGAACACTTTCGTTTTCTGCGGTGACAAACAACTCAAGATCCAGTCCAAATAAAAGCTCCCTGGTTAAAACCGCTGATATTGTCTCTTTGCTTTTTATCTTCCGGTATTTCCATAAATCATTAACCGTGCTCTGGCTGGTACCGATGACACCAACCCTTATCTGATTGCCATGATAAAACTCCATACTCTCTGCGAAAGATAAACCCAATGCAGCGCCTAAGAGGCCAATGATTGTTGTTAAAGGGGGAAGGGGCAGGGTTTTTTGGAAGGTATGGGTCTCCGGTATGCGAAAAGAGGCGGTCTCTGAATATGCCTTTATATTAAAACAATACATATTCTTCCCACCTATTCCCCTAAATAGTGTTTTTCAACCCAACCCTTCATTTTTTCAAAGGCTTCACCGATTGGCAATACTTCAGAAGGCAAGTTTTCAAACATACCCTTTTTGGCGCCCATGACGTATTCAATGATTTCTTCTTTATAATCATTAATGGTTTCTTGCAGTAAATCAAATCTAATCGAATTATCTTGTGGCAAAACAGTCTCCAAGAAGATAGGGTTCTTAACTTTCATAATAGCTGCCGCAACAAATTTTGGAGAAATATCCGCCAAAAAACGGGTTTGCCTTCCAGTAGACCACAAATTCTTGATTGCATCGAGAAGGGCTTTTACCCGATTGGTCTTTTCATCAGCAGAAAGGTCTGTTTCAAAACCCTCACCACAGCCAACTCGATCCAGTTCAATCAGGATCGTTCCCCGGTATATACCGGAATGGATTTCCGTCTCGAAAATATTCGGGTCTCCCTTGTCCTTTACACCCATGTAGTTGGTGCCAAAATCTAAATCCCCTTCATATCTGCATAATGAGATCAAAGGCGATACCCGCACTGGCGAAGTCCTTTTGGTGGCCGTTCCTTTTTCTCCCTCAGCTTTTTCTGTACCCATGTATCCGAAGAGATCATCGTCAATGTAAATGTCTGGTCTCTGCATGGTGGTAGCCGCGCCTTTGGCAATAGTTGCGGCTTTCCCTTCCGACAACTGCCAGCCCATCGTTCCCAGTTGCTCCCGTAATGCTCTTCTTACCCACTGGGCGGAGCCGTACGGGTATTCTTCAGTCCCGCGGGAAAACTTCTTAATGCTGGAGATGTTATCCGCCTCTTTATCGGACCCGTTAAGACTGGATAAAGAAACTAAACTTAAATAGGTTATAGTCAGCGCTTTGGCATCCTTCATCTTAATTTGCCTCCTTCTTCTTATTTTTTTCACTGACCACAGCATTGTAAGTATTTAATGCGGCAACCATGCAAAATTGTTTAAATTCCTGGAAATTATCGTCTGTCAATTTTCCTTCATAAACTTCCTTCGGGATTAGAAAATCACTACCCAACCTAAATTGCAGGCGGTTTAGTTGTTCCAGAAAATCGACTTTCCGGCGGCATTTCCTCAGAGCGAACAAATCTCCTTTTTTCCCTCTATCGCTGTTGCCAACGGCTCTTCCGATACACTTGCCCAAGCTTACAGCCGCTTCCTGTTCTTCCTTAAACACCATATCACCCTCCTTTAATAATAATTCATAAACTAAAACCATTTCATACAGTGGTCTAAAGTACGAACTGTTAGTATGAAAAACATGTCGCTCAACCAGGTCCAGGATAGACTGTTTCTTCAGGATGCGTTCGCAAATTCTATTCCGGAGCAAGGTTTTGTTCTCGTTTTTTGACGCTTCATAGTCCACGCAATAGCTGAGAACTTCTTTCATCCGTATTTTAATTGTTTTTTCGATCTTTTCATGCAACCTGAAGAAATAGAGGGTTTCCTTAAAAGGCCAGATCATTTTTCCGGAGAAGGTATCGCCCTCGTTTTTGGTTTGAATCACGTAAAACTCCAAAGGAGCGGTATTGGTAGTTAGATTTAACGCCGCATCGACATCAAGGTCTATCTCATCCATCCCAGGCTCAAGACGATTGAGCAGGCATCTATCGTATAGGGTGTACAAAAATGAATACGTGATCTCGTAAGGATGCTGGTAATACCCGCCCAAAGGATGTTCGAAATTCCGGAGAAGATTCTCATCCTGGTATTTTGTGCTTTCCAATAAGTCATGGACTTGACACATTTTTTTCAGGGAAGTAGAGTACGGAAGAAAAATGGAGAGGCTATCCCCTTGGGTTGAATAAAAGCCGACAACGGGGACGTATTTCCCCAACATGGAACATTTCCAGCAGACTCTTTCCGGTCTTCCGGCGTTAGGATTAAAAGAGAGTATTCCTTGGGAACCGGTAATAAAAGGAAAGACGGTTTGATTGGCATCCTCCAGGCTTCCCGTCTCTTCCCCGCATAAATAGCAATACTTTCCTTGCTTTTTTTTACCGATGGCTATTTTAACTTTGGGTTTAACAGCATTTGGTCCATCAAGCAATAGGCCGGCTGTTGTTATTTTTAGCCCGTTCTCTTTCACAAATTCCTCCATTCTTTCTTGCAGATGTTTATATTCATCCGGCAAAATATGTTTTTTCGGATCTTTCCATTTAATCATGCCCTTAGTTGGCCTGGCCGCTTTATCGAAAATAATCCCGGCAATTCCCACAGCCTTTTTCTTTGGGAAACTAACGAACTCGTCTTTTTGGGAATCGTAATAGAAATTATAAGAAGATCTGTCTTCGATCTGTTTTTTGGTTGACAAATTGTAGTATCTATCTACAAGCAGGTTAAAGGCATCTTCCAGGGCTTTTTTAATGTCATCAGCGGCGCCATCTAAAACGAATTTACTATCCTCAACGTGGGTGCTGATTTTTGGTAAGTCTATTTCTTCTAACAATTTAATAAATCCGGTTAAACCACAGTCAAACCAGAAATGACCTGTTTTATTAAACACAACCTCCAAACCTTATCCCCCCTTTGTACAAAGCTATGAAAAATGGAATGGTTTCATGTATTTAGGAAATTATATAATTTTTATTTCAATTTTTGTAATCAAATTCCTGCCCTTACCAGTAAACATGCTTGTCTAGTAAAAAGTCCAATTAACTGGCACTGGTTGAATTTTCGGTAGAATTATAACTATTCGTTATTATTTATTAGATCAAGCAACCCAAAACCCATGCTGTTTTTGGCACCTAATCCTGCGTCAACCGCCACTTGAAGAAGTGAGGCCGGTCCCTTCATCGATAATATCCCGGAATAACCCTTGATCACAAAGTTTTTATACTTAATAATTTGTAATTTGGGCTGCCGTAAAGGCTTAATCCGGATCTCTCCTTCCGGGGGTGCGGCTCCATAGATGGCTTGATATTTTTTATGAAGGTTTTCTGTGGCCAATCGGGTAAAGTCACCATCACCGGGTTGGAAGTAACAGGTATACTTGCCTCCCTCCGGTCTTAAAAGGGTACTGTACACCACAACCGGTGAGAGAGTTTTTACACGTACCTCTGTTTCAACGTGCGTACGTTCCTTATCCATCACTACCAACGGCCTGTCCACTTTTACTCCTTGAATACGAAGAAGAACGGGACCGATTCGCATATTATTTTTGGTCATTATCCCGTTTACCAGGGACTCGCAAAACCTTTCCACCGGGGAAGAGACAACCAGTTTAGCCGGAGAAGTATAAGTGATCTCTCCCCTGTCAGAATTAAAGCGATATGCCCCAGTCAAACGGGAAAACGTAAAAAGTTTAAACCGGCGGCCAGCACCTTCAAATCCGGTATTGTGTAAAAAGTCAGCAATATTCCTGTCTAAGGTAGCGTAGATGGCTGATTGGATCAAGTGATTGTAGTGAACCGGGATAGTAATGTGGTCATTGTCTGAGCTGGAAAGCTCGATTAGTAAGCGCATGGTACCCTCCATTTATACAGCTTTAAAATCTGATCAAAATCTATTTCTAAATGAGAGAGCTTGTTTTATTGACTCCTTCGTTGTAATGTCATAAAAGCAAGCTCTCTCATTTGTAATTTATTCGTACCTGTTAGATTTGTATTTTTTTAACTAGAAATTGAGGTAATAATTTCTAATATTCTTTTTCGGGGAAAGGGGTCTATATCGCTAAAATTAAACCGTACTATATTCCCGCTTCCTAAGCACCAATAACATATTTGCTCGATGCTACATATTGGATTCGATAATTGAAACTCATTAAACAAACCGACTAAAGCACTGGTCTCTTGATATAAATTTTCTTCTCGCCCAAAATTTAAAATAATGATTTTTGGGGCATCTAAATCCTCAATGCACTTAAAGCTTATTCTACGTTCTTTATCAATAATAATGTTAGTTTTAAGAGGTTTTAGTTTATCGTACGGTTGTGGGTATTCTTTATAGGCTATCTCTTTAGCATTTTGTATGAACTTCTTCACTAGAGGATGTTTATGCTCTCTATGAAGAATTCCTGGATCTCCTTGCTTTGAGAAGGATTCTAATAATAAGCTTAATGTGATTTGAACCGCTATACCGAATTGTTTACTTCTTTCTGTGTTTTCTGTTTTATAATTAAAAGCAGCCGCATAAAATTTATAAATTGGTATAGTTTTCATAACGTTTCCTCCCTAAAATAAAAAATTAATCTTTTTTAGGCAGGAAATATAAATTATCTATAGTAATATAGATAATTACGGGGCGATCTAGTGGCAGCTAGATCTATTTCCTGCCCCTCACAAACCATTTTTGGGCTGGCTGTGTTTAACAAAACACAGCCATTTTTTTGGTGACGCTCTTATTTTAATATATTTTAATATAGCTTGTTCTCGTATTCATAAGCTTCCGTCCTCCTTTCTATTTAGGTTTTTCCTTATAGGTAGGCTATTTGTCTTCCATACTATCATAACTTTTATATTTCAATTCCTTATAAGGTATACTTTAATAAAAGTTATAATAGTGATATATTAAGTATACTATAAATTCCTTTGATTTACAAGTAATTATTTTCCATTTATATTCTTAATATTATTTCCATTAAATATATTAAAATCCGGTTGGTTTAACCGGATTTTTTATTCATCCTTTAAATCTTTTATAAGATATATTTCACCCCATAGCAATTTTACGGTAAGCTTGTTATCAAAGCAATTTACGGAACTATATCCGGATGTTATTACTTATTATTGAAGGATTGCAGGTTATAGCCCGATTCATTTCACAATGGGCTATATGTTTCGTACCCCAGCTATATCACCCCACAGCTTAATAAGAGTACCAGTTCCGGTAATTTTATCGTAAAAATCGTGCGTGACCGGGTTTCAATTCCTCATAGGTAAGCTAAAAACACCGACAGGGTTGTGGAGCCGTACCAGTTGGTCTTGTTTCAATTCCTCATAGGTAGACTAAAAACGTGGGGGCGCGGGGGGCGCGCTTCACCTAGTACTCGTTTCAATTCCTCATTGGTAGACTAAAAACATGAGGGCATTAATGGTTTGGTCTTTTTCGGCCAGTTTCAATTCCTCATAGGTAGACCAAAAACCTGTTGGAAGGCGAAGACTTGCGGGAGTTTAAGCGGTTTCAATTCCTCATAGGTAGACTAAAAAGCGGTGTAGCCCATCCCTGGGCGGACGATATGAATCTGTTTCAATTCCTCATAGGTAGACTAAAAACCGTTTAAAGTGCGCTTTTTTTACCTAGTGCGGCCTGGGGAAAGGGGACGCGACTGAGTGTGAAAACCGTGAATTCCTTGAAAAATCTAATAAAACTCAAATTTTGAAGTTGTCGTCGATCCCCCGGGTTTTTTACATTACCGGGGGTCGACAACAATTTCATTTAGAAGAATTCTGTGTCTATATTTCTATTATTATAACTATTTTCCTTCTTTCCTCCATCTTTGAACATCAAAATCTGCTTCTCCTCTACCCTGTCCCGGAAAGACCACCGCACCGTGGTCCCTTCCCCGGCTCGCTTGAGAGCCCAAGCTTGAGCCTGATGATATAGCGGCAGGAAGGCCGGAATAGATCAGTTTTTGAGGGTAACATTATCCGCCATCTTATAAAACTCACGCCCCCCTATCTCCACAGCAAGCCGTTCTATACCGAATTTATTGAAGGTATAAATCTTAGAAACAGGAAATCTAAGGATGACCGGATCTTTAAAATAGATTGTATTTTCCTTTGGATTCGCCCAAGTAAAACCATCTCCCCCCGATTCTTGAAACCTTGCATCATGCTCATAGATATCAATCTGTGAGACTGAAAAGAGCAGCACATTTCCACGGATCGTATATGTTCCGGCTAAACCCTTAATCAACTGTAATTCACTCATCTGGCTGAATAAAAACTCAATTTTGATATCGGAGTAAATGACAAACCGGTCGCTCCAACCGGCGGCCATCACAAATATATCTTGCCAAACGCCTTCCTTTTCCGGCCCCCATACAATAGTCTCGCTGTTTTCATCCATTTTCTCGAATTTTTGGATCATCTCAATATTTTTTCTTTCCACTTCGCTTAAATCCGCATATGAAACAGTCTTTGTTGGTTTATACCAATCGAACCTGGAGAAATACTCGGTTAATTCTTCACTGGCGAAAATATGCCCGTGCTTGGCATAGATTGCATTCCGCAACAACCTGAAGGATTTTCCCTGCATTTTGCCTAGAGAGATCAAATCTATCAAGTAACCATCATCTAATCTAGATATATTACCCAGTAAGATATCTTCAACTAATGGCTACCAATGAAAACAAAACCAGGATAAATAACGCTTTCTTCATCACAATCCCCCTATATGTAAATACGCGGCCAGGAAGAATATCTCCCCGGCCGCTTAATTTCATCATCCTCCATTTTATCAGCCCACGGCCCCGTGCGGTATTATCAGCGCAGTACTTTCTTCAAAAGGTTAAGCTTGTTTCTATACGGAGGATACCGGAGCGGGAGGTCAATAGCAAAGGTCTGCTTTAAAATACTTTTGGTGTGGGAGAAGGTTTCAAAACCCTTTTTCCCATGGTAGGAACCGATGCCGCTGGCCCCCACCCCGCCGAAGGGCAAATGGTAATTGGCCACATGCATGATGGTATCATTAGTGCAGCCGCCGCCATAGGACAGGTTATTCACCACCCAATTCTCCAGATTACTATCCTTAATGAATAAGTAAAGGGCAAGCGGTTTCTCCCGGTTCCTTATGATATCCTTTCCCCAATATTTTAATTTGCTTTAAGCGCTTGAGCTCTTTATGAATTACATCCTTGATTTCAACAACAATTGGAGTTGGGGTTTTTACCTCCAGGTATTGTTTG